>JAIPJH010000021.1 GCA_021734245.1 Candidatus Cloacimonadota bacterium
TTATTACAGGTTGGCTGAAGTTCTTAAATACTGCTTTAATAGAATCGGGTTATACAGAAAAATTACCTATCAGAAGCAGAAAAATGAACTTCTACAATTGAGGGTGTCATGCTTTTAATATTTTTTCGGGGGATGCGTGGTTAACTTTTCTATTTGACAACTTCTTCCAAATATTAAATTCTCGAAATTGTAATTTAGATTCTAAAGAATTAAGAAATAATTGTGTGGTTTAATATGATTCGGATTCATCAACACAACTTCGGATTACAGAATCTACTTTGGTTAAATTTAGATTTTTTCAAACGTGCTAAAGGAAGATGTATGAAAAAAAATTTATCTATATTATTTATTCTATTTATTATTAATTTATCCGCAACAATTATCAACATCCCTGCAGATCAACCGACGATACAAGCTGGGATCGATGCAGCTGTAGATGCCGATACAGTATTGGTTCAACCTGGAACGTATATCGAAAATATTAATTACAATGGGAAGAATATTACTGTTGGATCACTTTTTATTACAACTCAGAATTCCAGTTATATCGATCAAACTATTATTGATGGAAGTCAGAACAATAGCGTTGTTATCTTTCAAAACGATGAAGATTCGACAGCTGTTTTGTGCGGATTTACGATTACTAATGGAAACGCGAACGAAGGTGGTGGGGGAATTCTATGTTTTACAGCTAGCCCGACAATAAATAATCTAATAATAGTCGGCAATTCAGCTTTTGATGATGGAGGTGGTATCCATTTTTATCATTCAGATGCTGTAATATCTGATGTAATTATCGATAGTAATGATGCTATTCAAGGAGGAGGAATTCACTTTTGGAATTCGAGTTCAACAGTTAATAATTTACAAGTCATGAATAATGATGCTTCAGGACAAGGTGGAGGAATTTTTATATCGCATAATTCAAATTTAGAGTTTATTAATGTAACGATAAATTCCAATGAGTCCTCAGATGAGGGTGGCGGTTTTTTTTGTGATGAATCTTGCATCTTAAATATCAATAACACTTTAATAGAAAATAATGAATCTGCTTGGAGCTCTGGTGGTGGAATATATTGCCAAGATAGTTATTTAAATATCTCTAATTCAAATATTATTAATAATCATTCAGAATTATCTGGTGGCGGTATATCATTAATCTTTACGAATGCTATTTTATTGAATTTGGTGATAGAAAACAACTATTCCTTGGATGAAAATGGTGGTGGGATAAGTTGCGATGAAGTATCAAATATGGTGTTGCAGAACTCCATTGTTAAAAATAATGAAGCTATATTTGGTGGGGGTTTAAGTTTATCAACTCCTGAGGTTTTGCTATATAATGTACTAATAAGTGAAAATCAGGCTTTAGAAAAAGGTGGTGCCATATATTGTTGGAGTTTTAATCCGATATTTAGAAATGTCACAATTAGTAATAATACGGCAAATGGAAATGCTGGTGGAATATTTTGTCATCATTCTAACCCTATATTAACTGATTGTATTTTATGGAATAACTCTCCTCAAGAGGTATATTATTATATGTATAATTCTCCATCTTCCATCACAGTTTCTTACTCAAATATACAAGGTGGAGAAACTGGAATAGTAACAAATAATAACGGAACTGTAAACTGGTTAGATGGCAATATCGATCAAGATCCAGCGTTTGATAGTGCATCAGAATTGCCTTATTCGTTAACCTTGTATTCACCATGCATTAATGCTGGAATTCCAGATACAACAGGTTTGAATTTACCAGATTTGGACTTAGCTGGAAATCCCAGAATTTTTGATGATCGGATAGATATGGGAGCATACGAATTTCAATCTGAAGCATTCGATGCAGAATTTGAAGCAGATATAACTCAAGGTACAGCACCATTGGAGGTATGCTTCACTGATCTTTCGAACGGTGATCCAATTTACTGGGGATGGGATTTTGATAATGATGGAATTCTGGATTCCGATTTAGAGAATCCCTCCTTTAACTATGAAGTTCCAGGTACCTATTCTGTTTCTTTATCTGTGAGTAACGGAACATATTCTGATACAGAAGTGAAGGTAGATTACATTACAGTTTCCGAAACTGGTGTGAACGAAATGATTTCTTCAGATTACGCGCTTTCCAACTATCCAAATCCTTTCAATCCATCAACTACAATTAGCTTTTCTGTATCACAATCGCCCTCGATTGTTGAAATAGCAATCTTTAACTTAAAAGGACAGAAAATTAGAACTTTCGTTCCGAGCTCGTGTCATCCTGAGTCTGTCGAAGGACGAGGAACACCAAATAATTATTCAGTCGTTTGGAACGGTAATGATGAGTCTGGAAATTCAGTCGGTTCAGGAATCTATTATTACAAATTGTTCGTGAATGGAAAAACTGAAGCTGTGAGGAAGTGCATGCTTCTCAAATAGGAGATGAGATGAAAAAAATCCTGATATTTTTATTACTACATCTAATTGCTTGTTCTCTGTTTTCAGAGATTGAGTACAATCTGGAATTTTTAATTAATGACATTAACCCCGAAGATCGTGTAAAAGAGGTTTGGTTAGATGATATGGATGAAAATGGTGAAGAAGAAATCTGGGTATTTTATTATCATCAAGTAACCAATGATTATATCGACTATTTCCGATTAGTTTCATTCGATTTTCAAGGTACTATATTATCATCTTTTACCAAATACTTTGAACAGGATATTGTTTTTAAAGGATGTTCATTAGTAAAATCAGACGGGATAAATTACAGAATTGAATTATACCAGTACTATATTGACAATCCACCACATATGTTTCCGCTACCTGTTTGTAAAATTGAATTATATAATAACGAATCGAACATGTTAGTAGATACTTATCATTTAGAAATAAATGAACCTTTTTCTACTGTTGAGTTAACTGAATTCGATTGCAATTTTATCAGACACAAAAAAGTTGATAATAATGATTATGTATATTTAGGTCTATATCAAGGCTGGACAAGTGTTTATTGGCTCGATATGACTAGGCTTTATAGGTTTCAAATTTTGCAGAATTCAATTGCTTTAATAGAAGAAATTGAAGATGGTGGGAAAGATATTATATTTAATGAAAATTATGATTATTTCTTTTCTGTTTATTCTAAAAATTGGCATAGTTATCCATATGGTGGAGGAAAAAACTCTTCAATCAATAAGTTGTCACTTTCAGTTCCAACAACCGGTTACGCAATACAAAATGAACCAACTACAGATTTATTGTATGTTTTATCAAAGAACGATTTATTAATTTCCACTTATGGTTTAACTACTGCAAAAAGTTACTATTATAATGGCGGATACAATATTGAATTAAAAACTTATTTACCTGATTTTTCTGGAATTGTTTGGCAGGATACTATAGATGTTTTGTATTCTGCTCGTATTTTAAACTCAACATGTATAAATGTTGAGCAAATGTTTGATTGTATTCTTCTTTATTATAAATCTTCAAGCTCTACACCTAAAGTTGAATTAAGAAATAGAGTTAATGGTGAAGTATTACTCAATCAGGAAACAACTTTTGTGCCAGAAACTATAATAAGAAATCAGACTGGAGATTTGATTTTTATGGATCATGGAGATGCATCAACTCAGATCGATGTATATAGTGTAAATATTGATTTCAATTTCCCTCCTTTTGTAATCTTTCCAATTAATGATATCGAAGTCGATGAAGATTTTTCCGATCCAATAGAGATCAATCTGGATTTTTATTTTGCTGATCCTGATGAAGACGAACTAAGTTATTCTTTTGAAATAGATAACGTTATTGTTGATCTGGCAATTGATGAAAATATTTTAACAATTACAGCATTAGAAAATTTAAATGGAAACGCAACTGTTACTATTACTGCTGATGATGGAATTAATCAAGCTTCAAGGGAAACATGCGAAACAACATTTGATCTTTTGATATCACCGGCAAACGATCCACCACAAATAATTAGCTATTTACCAGAAGATTTATCTTTTACAATAACCGAAGAACAGGAAGTAAATTTCGAAGTAGAAGCTGAAGATGTCGATAGTGATGAAATTTATGTCTGGTTCGTAAATGGAGAAGATCAAAATAATCCGGAAAATACTTTCTTGTATTATTTCTCTGAAAACGGAGATTACGAGATCCAATGTATTGTGAGCGATGATGAATTCGATGTAGAAAATACCTGGAATGTGACTGTGGAATTAACAGGTACAATTAATAATTCTGTTTTAAAAACTGAATTGATTGGAAACCACCCAAATCCATTCAATCCAAGAACAGAGATCAGATTTCAGATTTCAGAAGTCAGACAAATCGAAAATGCAGAAATATCTATTTATAATCTAAAAGGACAGAAGGTGATAACGCTGCCTGTCATCCTGAGTGATCCGGCACTGCCGGATTGTATCGAAGGATCAGGCACGCCAAATAGTTATTCAGTTATTTGGAACGGAAAAGACGAATCAGGGAAATCAGTAGGTTCTGGAATATACTATTACAATCTGAACGTGGATGGAAAAACAGAAGCTGTGAAAAAATGTTTACTTTTGAAATAAAAAGCACCGAAATCCCATCAATTCCGGTGCTAAAAAAAAGCAATTACGCTAATGCTTCTTCCACTGTTCCTGTGATCTTGAAAATTGGCAGGAAACCGGCAATATCAAAAATTTCCTTAATATGATCTTCCATATTGCAGATGATCAGTTCACCAGCTACTTTCTTTGTAGTTTTCATTGCCAGCAAAAGCACCCGCAATCCTGCACTGCTGATATATTCCAGACCGGTAAAATCTAAAATAATTTTGGTTCTGTCTTTCTGAATAACCGGAATTAATTCACCTTCCAGTTCGGTAGCCGTTGTAGCATCCAATCTGCCAATTACACTCATTACCAGAGCATCATCTCTTTTTTCTTGTTTGATCTCCATTATTCCTCCGTCATTTTACTTTTTTCTTCATCTTTAAAATATTTTTTCCGTTTTCTCTTCTATAATTTATCTCACACATCATTTTTTTTACCAGATGTATTCCAAGTCCACCTATTTTTCTTTCGTCCACCGATTTATCCAGATCAGGTTCCGGCAAAATGAGCGGATCAAATTTCTTACCGTCATCTGTAATGATCAAGTTCAGAAAGTTATCATCGATCCACCAATCAATTTCTATTTCATGTTCTTTATCATCTTCGAAGCCATAGGAAATTATGTTCATCAGAATCTCTTCCAATACCAGATTTATCTCGAACATCGGTTTCATGGGAACGTCATTTTTTTCACAGTAGTTTTCCATCACCTGGCTCATACGGGTAATTTCCGACTTTTCATTTTTCAGGATTTCTTTTCTTTTTTCCATAATTATCTCATATTCCTTTAGCAAAACCCTCGCTCCTTCTTCGTGGGACAGCTCCCCTGAAAGGAAGCGAATAAGGAATTCTAATATTTTTCATTTCCAAATTCTTCACCTGGAAAAGAGAAATGTCGAAGACAAAAGGGTTTATTGTAATCATCTCAAATTAAATATTTTATTACCATCAAGGTAATATCATCCGATTGTTCAGCGTCACCGGTAAATTCTTTAACGGTTTTCAGCGTTTTTTCGGTCAGTTGCCGTGGAGTTTCATCCGTTGCTTTTTTCAGGAAATCTTCCATTCTTTCGTAGGAAAATTCATTATCATTTATATCCATAGCTTCATTTACTCCATCGGTGTAGAGATAAATAATATCTTCCTTTTCCAGTTTTATTTTTTTGCAGGTATAATCACAATCTTCCCAAACTCCCAAAGCCATTCCTTCAGTATTTTCCAATTGTGAGATCTTTCCACCGGGTTTTATAAGATAAGGTGGATTGTGACCGGCATTGCAATAATTGAATTCTCCTGTTTTAACATTGAAAATGGCTATAAAAGTTGTACAGAACATCGCTGAATCGTTATCAATGCAAAGATCCTGGTTAACTTCCTTCATAATCTGGTGTGGAAGATGTACTTCGCTAGCTTTAGCTTTTATAAGCGTTTTCGTTACAGCCATAAACAGTGATGCAGAAACACCTTTTCCGGAAACATCAGCAATTATTGTAACCAGATTATCTTCATCCAGAAAGAAAAAATCATAAAAGTCTCCGGCAACTTCTTTGGCAGGAATATTACGTGCAAACAGGGCAAACTCGGTTCTATCTGGAAAGGGTGGGAAAATTCGAGGAATCAGAGATTCCTGAATATTTCGGGCAATTCGCAATTCACTTTCTACCGATTCTTTTTCTTTGGTGGCAGCAGTCAGGTCATTGATATAATGCTTCAGATCGATCACCATTTTATTGAAAACCATTGCCAGTTCATGGATTTCGTCTTTTCCTGTGATTTCTTCCATTTGAACTTCCAGATTTCCGGTAGCCAGTTCTTCCGCCATTCCCACCAGCTTTCTGATAGGATGTGTAATATTGAAAGCAGCCCAGATTATGATCAGAATAATTACAAAAAAGCCGATGATCATGAGACCAAGATGTTTGATCACAATTGCATTTACTGCCGCCAAAATATCAACCTCAGGAATCACTGCTGAAAGAGTCCAACCGGTGGATTCTACAGGACTGTAAACCATCCATTGACGATAACCCTTGATGGGATCGGGAAAAGAACTTACATTGCTGATTCCTTTCAGCATTTCTCTGCCGAATTCTCTCATTTCAGGCAGGTTGAATTTTTCAGCTTTACTGAAAATCGTTTCTTTCATCACGTCTTTATCATTTGGATGGTAAACATACGTTCCATATTGACTTATCAGGAAAGTGTAGCCCTCCATAATATCGATGTTTTTCATACGACGTCTGATATCTTCCAGAGAAATATTCACTGAAGCTATGGCTGCCAGTTTTCCATTAGTAAACACAGGAACGGAATAAGAACACATTAGCACATGTCCGTTTGATTTTTGATAATACGGTTCTGTCCAAAAAGGTTTTCCCAATAGTTTTGGAATTGTGTACCAATCGGCATAAGTATAATCAGAAAATTCCGACATATCCTGAATTACAATTCCGTCCTTTCCTTTGAAAACATAAGGAGCCACGAGCTTTCGATCCTGCTTGAATGCGTAAGGTTCAAAAGCCAGAGTAAGACCATAAACATATGGATTATCCTCGATCAGTTTTTTTAAAAGTTTTTCAATATCTGTTTGTGAAGGTTTTTCCATTGTTTCACAAAATTTCGCCAAAATGGTGGGAGCCTGAGCAATTTGGGTAAAATCCGTATTCAATTTTGCCGCATAATGTCCGGTTAGTTCCTGCATATAACTTTTGGTTTGCTGAAGAGCCTCTTCTTTGCTCCAATGATAATTGAAATATAAAATTACTCCATAAACTATTAGAAGTGGAATTCCAATTGAGAGAATTAGTTTCCAGATAATGGGACGTTTGATCTTGTATTTTTTCATTATTCTCCACTCCTATAGAAATCGCTATAAGTCGGAATCTTTTTTATGATGCCCTGCTGCTTTAGAATTTCTGCAACTTTGTAATAATCATCTTCCTTAAGATTTCCCCAGGAAGTTCGCTTCTCCCCTGTTTGGTATTTTATCGATTCTTCGATAACATTCAGCATCCATTTCTGAGCTGCATAATTCGTTTGCATTTTGTATTCATCACAGTATTTCAAAATAGTTATCAGTGTTTCTTCTTCGTTTTGGAAGGCAAATTCCCAACCTTTCAGGCTGATCTCACAAATCTTATGTGTCAATTCAGGATTTTTGGTGTAAGTTTTATTGGTGGTATAAATTCCATCTTCTGGAAAGTTCAGATCATAATCGCTGAAGAAGAATTTATTCAATTCATCTTCATTTGCACCGGAAAGAATCATCTTGTAATATTCGTTGTAATACATGGCAGAAGCTACATCCCAGGCTTCCGCCAGAAATCCGTAAATATTATAGGATTGCTTTATCGGAATATAATCGATCTGAAATTTATTGAAGAAAGCTTTGGGCTGAATTGTGAAATCGCCACTCCACAAACTTATCTTTTTGCCCTTCATATCTTCCGGTTTTTCGATGCCGCTTTCTTTTTTGCTTACCAGCATCAAAGATGATTTCTGCAGGACCTGACAAAAATTCAGGATATCCGCTCCTTCCGATTTGAGGGCAATAGTCTGGCTGAGCCAGGCAGTGCAAAAATCGATTTCTCCATCCAGCATTTTAGTTAACGGACTGCCGACTCCATCGGAAAACGAAAGCTGCATATCAATTCCTGCATCTTCATACATTCCTTGTTCGTAGGCCATTATAAAACCGGCAAATTGTGCCTGCGGAAACCAGTGAAGTTCCATTTTTATCGGTACAGATTCCGCAAAAAGAGCTACAACAAAACATGCTAATAAAATCACAATAAACTTTTTTTTCATAAAATTAATATCCCTTTTTCTCACTTCTCGAAGATCTCACTGTTGTCGCAATCAAGCTGATTGCGCTACGTTTCAACCACTCACTTCTCGAAGATCTCGGCGTAGCTGCAAACGGAGCCGGATCGTTTCTCATCGCTCATTTCTGTTGTCGCAATCAAGCTGATTGCGCTACGTTTCAACCACTCAATTCTCGAAGATCTCGGCGAAGCTGCAAACGGAGCCGGATCATTTCTCATCGCTCATTTCTGTTGCCGCAATCAAGCAGATTGCGCTACGTTTCAACCACTCAATTCTCGAAGATCTCGGCGAAGCTGCAAACGGAGCCGGATCATTTCTCATCGCTCATTTCTGTTGCCGCAATCAAGCTGATTGCGCTACGTTTCAACCACTCACTTCTCGAAGATCTCGGCGTAGCTGCAAACGAAGCCGGATCATTTCTCATCGCTGCTTTATCATATTTCCAATTTCAAATTATCATATGCCAGTTCAATTTTCAGATCGTAGGATGGATCAACAAGTTTGGCATATCGTTTTGTATCCTGCAGCATTTTCTCCAGGATTTCATCATCATAGGTATGCTCATTGTGGAACAATACCAATTTTTTTACTTTCGATTTTATGGACAATTCTACTCCGATAAGGCTACTGGAATGTCCCCAACTTTTTTTCATATCCATATTTTGCAAAAGTATATATTGAGCGTCAAATATCAGAAGATCTGAATTTTTATAAAAATCTATAAAAGGGTATCCTGTTTTTTCGGAATGTTCATCATGTTCAGAATCGGTGGAATAGACAACTTTTTTACCATATTTTTGGAACGAATATCCAAAAGATTCACCAGGATGATTTTGTTTTATCATGTTTATCTTGAAGCCGGCAATTTTAAATTCTTTTCCTTCTTCCAGAAGCTGGAAAGAAATATCACCGGGCATGTCTTTCAGCGGCAAAGGAAAATGAGTTGATGATTGTTGAAAGCGAAATGCTTCTTCCAGTTTATCATGACATCCGTAGATCTTAACTTTATTTGTGGGAATAAAAGCAGGAACAAAAAATGGAAAACCTTGAATATGATCCCAATGCAGATGCGACATGAAAATATGAAAAGTTGCATTTTTGATGCCAGAAGCCATAATGTGATTTCCGAAATCTCTAATTCCACTACCGGCATCACAAACAATGAATTCAGGATTTTTTTTGGTCAGCATTTTTGCATCGATTATCTCCACACAGGAAGTGTTGCTGCCGTAGGTTCCTCTTTCTGCAAAAGTAAGGTCATGTTCGATGAAATCAACTACTTTTTTTTCACTGTTCAATTTGTGATCTATTGCCTTTATGAGTGCATTTTTTATTTTTTTCTTAATATGCTTTTCAGTAATGGAATTTGGTAGTGAACCTCGTGTTCCCCAAAAACTTACTTTCATAAAACCACCTTTTACAGCCTGCAATTCAGCTTCAGTCCGAAGGTTAAAAATATTGATTTAGATGTCAAATTGTTTGATAACTAAAATAAAAAAATATTTTAAAAACTTGTTTAAAAAAACAAAAAGCCCCAGAGATTTCCGGAGCTTTTTAAGTTGGGGTGGATGACGGGATTTGAACCCGCAACGCCTGGAACCACAATCCAGTGCTCTACCATTGAACTACACCCACCATGTATAAATTTCAATTTTCAAACAACAAATGATCAAATCTCTCGATCGCCAAATCACTAAATAACAAATCTCTTCCGCTGCTGTATTTGCTTAGCAAATTCTGCATAATTCTTTTGCGTTTGCTTTGTAAGCCGCAAATATATGGCACGCCAGCAGGGACTCGAACCCCAGACCTACGGATTAGAAATCCGTTGCTCTATCCAGCTGAGCTACTGGCGCACACATTATAAAAAATGGTAGCGGCGCAGGGACTCGAACCCCGGACACTCGGATTATGATTCCGATGCTCTAACCGACTGAGCTACGCCGCCAATAATGACGAAATTATGCATTCAAAAAAAATCTTACACATCACATGCGCATGAATACACTCACGATCTATAACTCAAAAAGATCAATTTCTCCCATTTTGATAAATGGAAAAATTCACTTCATAAAAATGGTAGCGAGGGCAGGATTTGAACCTGCGACCTTCGGGTTATGAGCCCGACGAGCTACCAGACTGCTCCACCTCGCATCAATCAGGTTGCAAATAATTTTCAGTCGAGTCATGGTGTCAAGAAAAAGATAATTAGAAATGTCTTGACGTTAAAATTCACCTAAATTCAAATATATCTAAATTAATTTAAGGTATTGTATGTATTGTGAAATTATAGTAAACGTAAACTTATACGAAACCAGAATTGCCATTCTGGAAGACAACTTGTTAGTAGAACTTTTTGCTGAAAAAAAAGAGAAAGAATTAATTGTTGGAAATATATATAAAGGAATAATTAAAAATGTTCTTCCTGGAATGGGAGCAGCTTTCGTTGATATCGGTTTAGCAAGAACTGCCTTTCTACATTTCAAAGATATCGATCCAAATACTCTTACAAAAGTTAAGAAAAAGATCTATAATAGAAGAGATTCTTCTTTGATCGGTAAGATAATTCAACCGAATCAGGAAATCGTTGTTCAAGTAAAAAAAGATCCCATTGGTAAGAAAGGAGCTAGAGTAACCGGCAAATTATCGATTCCTGGTAAATTTCTGGTTCTGATGCCGCATCAGAAAAAGATTGCGATCTCTCGCAAAATATCATCTTCCAAAGAAAAGAACAGAATAAAAAAGATCTTTGAGAATTTAAAGGATGATAGTGATGGAATTATCGTTCGAACCGATACCGAAGGGATTGTAGAAGAAGATTTTGAGCAGGAGTACAATGGTTTGAATAGAACCTGGAAACTTGTTGAAAAACAAATTAAGCACGCCAAAGGTCCTGCTTGTATTTATGATGAAAATGATCTTTCTTTTACTTTAGTACGAGATCTTTTCAATTCTAGCGTAGAAAGATTAGTCGTAGATGATAAAAAATTGAGACAGCGAATTGTCTCCAGAATGAAAAACATTACTCCCGAACTAATCGACAGAATAGAATTATATAACGAAGATTCACCTATTTTTGATGCATTTGGCATTGAGAAGGAAATTTCTACGATATTTAATTCAAGGGTTAATCTTCCCAGTGGCGGGAATATTACGATCGAACAGACAGAAGCCCTCGTAGCTGTCGATGTAAATACGGGAAGTTTTACAGGTTCCGGCCATTATGAACAGACGATAGAACATACCAATGTAGAAGCTGCAAAGGAAATTGCCCGTCAAATACGTCTGCGTGATCTAAGCGGCATCATGGTTATAGATTTTATCGATATGAGGAGTGAAGACGGCCGGGATAATGTTTACGATGTTTTCAAAACTGCCATGAAGCGCGATCGGGCAAAAAATAAAGTTTTTCCGATCAATCAATTAGGCCTTTTGAATATTTCCAGAAAAAGATCTCGTCCCAGCTTACTTCTTTCTTATTCCGAACAATGTCCTCACTGTCATGGTACTGGCAGATTATTATCACGAGATTCTGTTACAATTCAAATATCCCGCTGGTTGCAGCGTGCAAATTATTTCATAAAAAATGATCCTCTAAAAGTTTACGCTCATCGAAATGTTATAAATTTCATTAACGAAAATACAGATATTTTTGATAATATTTCCAATAAAATCGAATTTATCATAGATCATCAAATTGAATCAGATAAATTTCGGGTCATTTCCAGTAAAACAAATAAGGATATCACTTTAAATTACAGCATCTAAAAAAAAATTAGAAAATTTTAGTTATAGAAATAATTTTCTGGATATGATAATATATGCATCCCCCGAAAAATTTGGAAGGTATAAACCTAATCTATTGTAATAAATGGAATTGTTGCTATTTTACTTGGCCAAAACCTTATCCAGCAAAGCCCACGAATTTTTAACCTGTGAAATCAATTCAATTTCACCGGGTCATTCGTGGGAATCTTGATACCAGAAATATATCGGACAACGGTTTCAACCGTTTGCACAAATAATAAACCATTGAAATGGTTACTATAAAAGGCTTTGTTTGCTTTTCCCATGAATAAATTCATGGGCTTGAAAAAATGAAATTATTGTGTTTTTTTTATTGCTTACTGGAAAATAAATATTTTTCGGAGGATGCGTGTATGATAATATTCTTGACAATAAAAAGGCACCAAAATTTTTTAGTTGTTCCCGTATAAATTGAGTAATAAATATTACTCTAATATATTTTATTGGGTAGTAATTGAGTGTTTTCCCAATACGTACGAAGTGGGTTTGATAAAAGGAGAAAAGATGTACGCAATAGTAGATTTTAAAGGCGTTCAACTTAAAGTTGAAAAAGACCAGATCATAAAAGTTCCTTATCTGAGTGAACTGGAAGTAGGAGCAGAAGTGGAAATGTCCGATGTATTATTACTTAAAACGGACAAAGACACGATCATTGGAACTCCGAAAGTAAAAAATGCCAAAGTAACAGCAGAAGTTATTGAGCATTGGAAAGATAAAAAAGTAATTGTCTTCAAAAAGAAAAGACGTAAAGGCTATGAGAAAAAACAAGGCCATCGTCAGAATTATACTCAGATAAAGATCAAGGACATTATTAACTAAGGAGCTGAAATGGCACATAAGAAAGGTGTTGGAAGTAGTAAGAACGGAAGAGACAGTAATCCTCAATATCTTGGTGTGAAGAAATACGGCGGTCAGTTTGTATTGGCAGGAAATATTATAGTTCGTCAACGTGGTACAAGAATTCATAAGGGCGAAAATGTTGGAATTGGAAACGATTATACACTTTTCAGCCTTATCGATGGATTTGTTACTTATGAAACAAAAAAAGCAGGCCGTAAATTCGTGAATGTTTATCCCGAAAAAAATTAAGTAAAAAATTTTATTTTTAAAGCAGCCTGAGGCTGCTTTTTTTTTTGATATTATTAAATAAAGTATATAGGAGATTTAGTTATGTCTAATCTTTCAAGCAGAGAAATGCAAAGTACTTTGAGTAAAGTTCTGAAAGATCATCCAAACATCTTAGACAACATTTCACGAGTTGATATGATCGAACATGCCGTCGAGAACAAAGAAGCTCTGGTTTCGGCAAATGGTAATCTTGTTACCTGGACGCCGCCAGAATCTACAGGTAGAAGCCCCAAAGATACGGTAATAGTAAAAAGATCGGAAAATGAAAACACTATCGATTGGAATTCTCCAAACTGCATTCCAATCGAACCAAAAACTTTTGATCTGGCTTTTGAAGACGCAATAAATCTTATAAAATCAAAAGAAAAAATCTACATTACAGACAGAGTTATCGGAGCAGATCCGAATTATGCCTTACCAACAAGAGTTATTACCGACAGATCATTGACTGTTTTATTTACAGACAATATGTTCAGAGCAATTCCAGAAGATCTTGAAAAAAGTTGTTTTGCAGATAAAGGTTTTACGTTATTAGTGCTGCCCTACAATAAACTTGATAGAAAAAGATATGATGGACTTCTAAGAAAATTGCCAAACGGTAAAACTTCCAATATGATCGTAGCAATGGATTTCGAAAGAAGATTTGGAGTTATCATCGGTTCAGCTTATGGTGGAAGTGTAAAAAAATTGATGTTTACCGTTATGAATTATTATCTTCCTGCTGAAGGAATTCTGCCTTTACATTGTTCAGCCAACGAAGGCAAAAAAGGTGATTCTGCTCTTTTATTGGGGCTTTCCGGAACAGGAAAAACCACTTTATCTGCTGATCCATCTAGAGCTCTTCTGGGTGATGATGAACACGGCTGGAGCAACGATGGAATTGCTAATTTTGAAAATGGATGTTATGCCAAACTCATAAACTTGAATCCCGAAAAAGAACCCGAAATTTATAATGCTGTTTTTCATGATGATGAATACACAAATCATGGCGCTATCGTGGAAAATTGTATGATGTATCCAAACGGAACTTTTGATCTTGATGATGAGAGATTAACACCGAATTCTCGAGCATCCTATCTGCTTTCTTTTCTCAGCAATATCAAACCTTCATCAATATCTGGTCATCCCAAAACCATTTTGTTCCTTACTGCAGATGCCAATGCGGTTCTTCCTCCAGTTGCAAAATTAAATCCTGAGCAGGCAATGCTCTGGTTCTTGATGGGTTACACAAGCAAGCTGGCTGGAACAGAAACCGGAATTGTGGAACCTGTTACTACTTTCTCCAGATTTTTCGGTGAACCTTTCATGCCAAGAAATCCTGATCATTATGCCACACTTCTCGGTGAAAAAATGAAAAAATTTAATACCAAAGTATATCTTATAAACACAGGCTGGAGTGGTGGGCCTTATGGAATTGGTAAAAGAATGGATATCAATCTTACCAGATCACTTGTAAATGCAACTCTTGAAGGAACTCTGGAGAATGTAGAATATTACGAAGACAAAATTTTCCATATTATGGTTCCCAAAACTTGTCCGGGAGTTGATTCGAGTATTCTTACTGCAAAAAACACCTGGGACGACAAAGAAGCCTACGATGTTAGAGCAAAGAAATTAGCATCCGAATTCAGCGCTCATTTCGATAAAGCTTATGGTGATAAAGATCTTGATCCTGCCATAATGAAACAATGCCCCAATAAATAAGTTTATATAAAAAATAAAGATAGCCGGCGAAAGTCGGCTATCTGCTTGCAATAAACTTTAATATGCTTATAGTTCTACTTTTTCTTGCAGCTGGCATTTTTGCTGGTCATCTTCTAAAACAAAAAAAGAATATTATCTTACTTTCAAATAAACTTCTTATGCTGTCGATTTTTCTACTTCTCTTCCTTTTGGGAGTGGAAGTGGGAAAAAATCAGACAATACTATCCAACTTTGCCGATATTGGTATCAAAGCTATTTTAATTTCACTTTCCGGAATTTTCTCCAGTGTTTTTCTTTCCATGTTCGTTTATCGCATTTTCTTTAGGAAGAAAGATGAAGAATAGCCTTATTATTGTTGCTTTCTTTGCTGTTGGTGTAGTGTTTGGAATGCATGAAATCATTCCCGAATTTCTTTTGAAAAATGATTTTAGTTCATATGCATTGTATCTACTGATCTTCCTGGTTGGAATTGATGTGGGGAGTGATTCTTCTAATTGGAAAATGCTGAAATCACACAAAATGAAAATACTGTTGATCCCTTTAACAACAATAATTGGAACTCTAATCGGTGCAGGATTGATAAGTTTTGTCTTTCATACAATTTCCGTTAAAGATTCACTTGCAGTTGGTGCAGGTTTTGGATATTATAGTTTATCCAGCATCGTCATTTCGCAGATGGCAGGAAAAACTTTAGGAGTTATTGCCCTTCTGGCAAATGTTACTCGAGAAATATTCACACTTCTATTCACCCCGATATTAGAAAAACTATTCGGAAAGTTAGCTCCAATCGTTTCCGGTGGAGCTACTTCCATGGACACTACTTTACCGATCATCTCAAAGTACAGCGGAAAAAAATATATCCTCATCTCAGTTTTTCATGGAACTGTTCTCACCATTTTGGTTCCGATAATAGTAACAATAATATTAAAAATCTTTTAAAAATAATTTTTTCCATCTATAGCATACTTGACCATTTACTGCAGAAATACAATCTTGTCCGAAATAAATTTTTGGAGGTTTTTGATGAGATATTTAGCAGTTTTGATTTTAACTATTTTTTTGATAAATTGTTCCTCAGATAATTCAAATTCGGGAATCAATCCCCTTCCCAATTTTGATGTCATGTGGGATTATGCTCATCCCGATTCAACTGAAATGCGCTTCAAAGAAATTCTTCCACTTCTTACTCAAACTTCCGAATTCTCAGTCAGCGATGAATATAATGCTGAACTTCTCACTCAAATTGCCAGAGCTCAAGGTTTACAAGGCAAATTTAATGAAGCTGCCAAAAATCTTGAGAAGGCAGACAGTTTGATCACAGACAAGATGCCAACTGCAAAAATCCGTTATCTGCTGGAAAAAGGACGACTCTTGAATACTATGAATCAAACTGAAGAAGCAAATAAACTTTTTTTTCAAGCGTATGAATTCGGAAAGAAAGACAGTCTTGATTTTTACACATTGGATGCAGCTCATATGTTGGGATTTACCACACCTTTGGAACAACAATTGGATTGGAGTTTGAAAGCATTGGATATTGCCAGAACATCAGACGATCCCAGGTGTGAACAATGGGAAGGACCACTTTACAATAACATCGGCTGGACATATTTTGATAATAAGGATTACTTTCATGCCCACAAAATGTTTATGAATGATTTTGAATGGAGAAAAGAACATAACGATGAAGCTGGTGCACGTGTTGCCAGATGGTCGATCGCTCGCAGTTTAAGATCGATGTTCAAATTTGATGAAGCTCTTCACATCCAACTTGCCCTGGAAAAAGATCTGCAGGAAAATAATCTTCCGCCCGATGGTTACGTTTACGAAGAACTTACAGAACTATATCAAGCAAAAAATAACATTCCCAAAATGAAAGAATACGCCAAAAAAGCTTATGATGTACTTTCACAGGATTCCTGGCTAATGGAAAATGATCCGAACAGGATCGAACGTTTAAAGGAACTCAGTAAATAAATGCCCTTAAAAATCCAAAAGGTTCATCCCGAGAGTTTAGCGAAAGAAAACCATATACTTGCTAACGAAATGATAATTTCCATCAATGGGAATTCCATTAACGACTTTTTAGACCTGCAATATCATAGTGCTGATGAAATATTGCACATTGAAATAGAAGCGAAGAATGGTGAAAAAAGGTTGATTGAAATCCATCAGGACTGGCAAAAACCATTGGGAATAGAACCCGCACCACATCGCTGCCGTAACTGTGCCAATAACTGCATTTTTTGTTTTATCGATCAGATGCGCCCTGATATTCGGAAATCTCTATATGTAAAAGATGATGATTTTCGTCTTTCGTTCGTTTATGGAAATTTCATTACTCTTACAAATCTTTCCAGTCAGGATTTTAATAAGATCATCGATCAGCGAATTTCACCTTTGTATATCTCGGTTCACACGACCAATCCAATCCTGCACAAAAAAATGATGCGTTACAAACATGATTTTAATATAAATAAGCAGTTAGAAATGCTATCTCAAAATGGTATCGAGCTGCATACTCAAATAGTTGTAGTTCCGGGTTGGAATGATGGATTTGAACTGGAAAATTCTCTCCAGGATCTTTCTTCAGAAAAAATCAATGCCCTCTCGATCGGAATAGTTCCTGTTGGCCTTACAAAATATCGAACATCTTTGACCAAAATAAACAAAATGACTGCCAAAGAAGCTAAATTAATTTTGAATCTATCATCCAAATTTCCACATACTTATTGTTCAGACGAAATTTTTCTTTTGGCAGATAAACCCATTCCCCAGGAAGAATATTACGATGACTATCCTCAATTGGAAAACGGCATTGGAATGCTAAGGTTGCTTCTGGAAAACTGGAAGTCAAATCGATCTGAATTTATCAATTTCATAAAGAGATCAAATAATAAATTTGTTTTCATAACTGGTGAGTTGGCTTTCAATACAATCGATAGAATCTCAAAAGATATCAATAATGAACTTCCAGAAAAAATTAGAACAAAGAAAATCATTAATAACTTCCTGGGAAATTCAGTTACAGTTACCGGTCTTCTGGCAGCAGAAGATATTGTTCAACAGATAGATCTACAAGCTGATGAAATTCTTGTAATTCCAGGTAATGTAATAAATAATGATCAACTTACAATTGATAATCTGCACATCTCGATAATCTGTAAAAATTTCAGAAGAAATTTAATTTTGATTCAGGAAGAATTCGAATATTGGAAAGTAATTGAATATAAGTAGTAGCTTTAAATTCTTGACAGATAAAATTTTCCATATTTGCAGGACACAGAAAATGATATAAGGAAATATTGATGAAAAAAAGGATTCTGGTTGTAGAAAACGAAATAATCATTGCAGAAGATATTAAAAAGACTCTCATAAAAAACAATTATGATGTAATCGATGTAATTGGAACTGGAAAACAAGCAATCTCAGAAATTCCAAAGCAGAAACCCGATATAATCCTGATGGATATTATGCTGGATGACAAAATCAGTGGAATCCAGGTGGCAGAAGATATAAAAAGCACAAATATTCCTGTTGTTTTCCTCACAGCCTATGCCGATGCAGAAAAGATCGAGAAAGTAAAACTGACTGAAACTTTCGGTTATCTGATAAAACCTTTCCGGGAAAGAGAATTGATAGCAACTATGGAAATGGCTTTATACAAAAATAAAATAGAAATGCAGCTTCGTAAAAGCTTGATGGATTATGAAAGGATTTTTGAAAACATTCAGGATGTCTATTTTGAAACAGATACAAAAGGCAGAATTCTGCAGATAAGTCCTTCAATTTTAGAAAATTCCAGCTATTCCATTGAAGATATTATCGGTGCTAACATCAAAGATTTTGTATATAATATCGATTATATCGATGCCTTTATATCCAAATTGACAAAAGAAAGATACGTAAAGGATTACACCTTAACTTTCAAAGATTTGGATGGAAGTAAAATCACGACTTTATGTTCAGCAAAATTCATTATCGACAAAAACCTGGATAAATGCAAGGTCGTTGGTTCCTTAAAGAATATAACGGAGAATATTCAAACTAAAGAATCGATCGCAGATAACATGAACAAGTATAAATCTCTTTTCGAAACTACGATGGATGCAGTTATATTATATGGCAAAGAAGGAATTGTAGATTGCAATCAACAGGCTTTGGAGTTATTGAGATTAGATAAAAAAGATTTTTTACTGAATACTCACCCCGAAGATTATTCACCAAAATATCAGCCAAACGGCACTTCATCAAAGAAATTAGCAGAAGAATATACGAAAGAAGTATTTGAAAAAGGCAATAAAGAATTCGAATGGACTTTTAAGAAAGCAGATAGAACAACTTTTAAGGCAAAAGTTTGGTTTTCTGTAATTAACATAAACGGAAAAAGGATAATTCAAAGCACAGTAAAAGATCTTAGCCAGATAGAATCTATGAAACGAAAACTTGAATTTCAGCAAAACGAAATTGAGAATAAGATCCAGGATTCTACATCCAAATTAAAAAATGAGATTAAAACTCTAAAAAAAATCAATCTTGATAAATCCAAAGAAATAGAAAAAATCAAAACAAATGAAGCATTCTACAATGCACTGTTTCAAAACAATCCTGTAGAAACTATAGTAGTAAATAAAAAAGGAGAGATCGTAAGATTCAATCTGGCAGTAAAAAATAATCGCAGTCGCCCACCAAAAATTGGAGATCGTATGTACATCGATTATGCTGCCAGGCACAAAACAGATATGTTTGGCAACTTGGTGGATTGCATCAGAAATGGAAAACAGAAAACATTTTCCGATCTTGCTTACAAAGATAAGATCTGGGATATTACGATAGCACCATATGAACATGGCGCTATCATTAGCTCCAGAAATGTAACTGCGCAAAAACAAGCCGAAGAACGCTTGATGAAATTGAATGATATATTTGCAAAACTGGGACGTGATGCTCAGTCAAATATAGATGTTATCATTAAAGAAGTTAGCCAGATCTTGAGCTCCACATGCAGTTTGCTTGTTCTAAAAAATCCCATCAAAAATGATTATTCGATCTTCTCTTCTCATAATTTACCACCAGATTTTAAATCTGACGAAGAACTATTGAGATTTAAGAATTTCCAGGAAAAAGAAAATATTTTGATAATTGAGGATATTGAAAATAGTGAATTCAGTGATATAATAAAATTCAGCGGAAGATATGGCTTGAATTCTCTTATGTGCTTTCCCGTTTACAATCAGCAGAAATATTTTGGCTCCATTTGCATATTAGATACTAAAATTAGAAATTATTCTGATATGGAACAACACGTTTTTTCTACTATGGCAAAATTAGTTTCCAACGAAATAGAAAGAATGCGGTTTTCCAATTCACTCAAGAAAATTTCCATGACCCAGAAATTAATGCTCAACACAGCTCGACAGATCAATTCCAGTTTGGATTTTAAAGAAGTTACACGCAAGATAACCATGGAAGCTATGGATCTTTTAAATGCTTATGGCTGTGCCGTTTATCTTTTGGATGATGACAATAAAACCTTAAAACCAATTGTGGTAATAGATCCTGAATTCGAAGAAGAAATAGCTAATACACCTATCGAGATAGATAACAGCTACACAGGAAAAGCTATTATAAATAAAAAAGTGATGATCTTTAACGATACAGCTCAAAAAGATAATGGCTTCCAGATTCCCGGCACTACAGAACTGGATAATGAAAGGATTCTGGCAGCTCCGCTGATTTCAGAAGAAAAAATCTATGGTGCTATTTGCCTCAATAAGATGGGAGCAAATTTCACTACAGAAAATGCAGAGATCATGGAGATTCTGGCAAATCATGCTACCACCGCTCTCAAGAATGCAGAAACATTTGAGAAATTGCAACACGAAATGCAGGAAAGATTGCAGGCAGAGCTGCAGAGAGATGAGAGTTTGAAAGAACTTAATTCATTGCAATCCAATGTGCCGGTTGGTATTTTCCGTTCTACTCCAGAAGGTAAATTGATATCAATAAATCATCCTTTTGTTAAGATGTTTGGCTACAAAAACGAAGAAGAGATCATAAATATAAATACGAAAGAATTTTATGCCGATCTGAATGACAGAAAGAAAGTTATCGATCAACTTAGATCTGAAGGTGTAGTTGATGATCTTGAACTACAGTTAAAAAGTAAAGACGGCGCTAAATTCTGGGCTCTTCTCAGTATAAAAGCCGTTTATGATGAAGATGATAACTGGGTTTTTCAGGATGGAATCATCAATGACATCACCAAACGAAAATCTGCCGAAGAAATCCTTTTGCGAACGCAAATGCGATTGACTACAGTACTGGAAAGTGTTCCCAATATTGTTCTTTTTGAAACAGCCGGAAAACAGGAATTTATTTCTGATAACGTTGAACATTTATTAGGATATAAAGCTAAAGAATTCCAGCAGGATCCTGATTTTTTCTTCAAATTAGTTCATGAAGATGATATTGAGTTCGTCGAGAAAAAATACGCTGAATGGAAAGACAATAAACGAAAAGGATTGTTAACTCTCTGGTGCCGAATCCGCAAAGCAGATGGTGAATATCTCTGGATAGAAGATCGCAGAGTAGAAACTGAAGATGGTTTCGGCAATAAATTTGAAAGCGGCGTGCGCATCGATACGACCAACCTGAAGAACGCTGAAGAAGAGCTGAAACTGAGTTATGAAAAACTTCAAAAGTTATTGGCGGAAACAGTAAATGGCCTTGTTTCTGCGGTGGAAATGCGCGATCCATACACAGCTGGTCATCAGCGCCGAGTTGCTCAACTTTCCACGGCAATCGCCGAGAAAATGAAACTTAGTAAACATGATATAGAAGGTTTAAATCTTGCATCGTTGGTTCACGATATTGGTAAAATAAATGTTCCGGCAGAAATTTTAAGCAAACCCGGCAGATTGACTGATACCGAATTCAACCTGATAAAAACGCATCCGCAAACCGGATATGATATTTTAAAATCAATCGATTTCCCGTGGCCCGTAGCAGAGATCGTTCTGCAGCATCAGGAACGTTACGACGGATCATCGTATCCGCAGGGATTGAAAGGTAATGAAATCAACATCATGGCAAGAATTATCTGCGTGGCAGACGTTGTGGAAGCGATGTCTTCCCACCGACCGTATCGTCCCTCTCTGGGCACAGAAATGGCTATCGGAGAAATCAAAAAGAATCGCGGGAAACTTTACGATCCCAAAGTGGTAGATGCCTGTTTAGAATTATTCGAAAAAGATAATTTTACGTTTTCGGATGAAGTATAACAAATAAAAAAAAGCCTTCCAGGAACTCGGAAGGCTTTTCAAAATATCTTCTATTTTTACCAGCGCCGATAGTAATTCATCGGATCGTGATATTGCTTGAATTCAACTGTTATGCTTGTGCTTTCAGATGGCTTCCAATTAAGCTGAAAATTCGGCATAACCTTGCTCTGATTATCGTCATTTCCTTCAAACTCGATGCCACTTTTGTAGGTTGCAGTTCCAAAATTTACGAAATTTAAGTCTACCTTCAAATTTAAATTTGGTTTGAATTTATACATTAGATGATTGGTATAAACAGATTCGTAAAAACTTTGATTATTGGAAGAATAACCACCCATGAATTTCACGGAATGACTCATTGAAAAATTATTCGGATTCAAAAAGGAAGGCGTCAACAAGCTTGGTTTGAAAGCATTCTCAATCACCTGAGAATTCAACATTACACTTATCAGCATAATCGTGAGTAAAATCAATAATCTTTTCATTGCTACCTCCTGCTTCTTCCCACTTCGTTAAACACAAATTTTATGTCAAACATCTTTTATAAAATTTAACTGTTTTCTCGATAAATTCAAGAAAATTATTTTATCAGGTTCATTTTTTTGGCAGAAACAACCTGATCTTTTACCAGAAGTCTGTACAGATAAACTCCGCTGGAAACAGATTTTTCATTGCTGTCGGTTCCATTCCAGACGGTTGAATATGTGCCATTTCCATCAAATTGTGCAGAGTCTAATGACTTCACCTTTTGACCTTTTGCATTATAGATTTCTATTTTTGCATATCGGGCATCCGAGCTTTGCAAACTGAACGAAATAGTTGTGTTGGGATTAAATGGATTTGGGTAATTCTGGTATAATTTTGCCATAGATGTTGGGATATTATTTTGCGGAGATGAAGTAATATCGTTCAAATCTAATTTATAAGAAGAGCAACCATAAGTTCCAATCGTGAGTGTGCGGCTGGGATTGTGTATATTAATATCGATTATCGGAACATTTGGTATTCCATCCGAAAGGCTCAACCACTCATCTCCCCCATTTTCTGTGTAGAAAATTCCGGCATCCGAGCCGACAAAAATTCGACCGTAAACTTCGGGATCGAGAGCAATGCAGTTTATAGGCAGTTCAGGGAGATTGGAAGAAATGTCTATCCAGTCCTGGCCTAAATTTGTAGATTTGAAAACATGCGGCAGCGGTTCATCCCAACGGAATCCGGAAACTGTTACATAGATCGTATTTTCATCAAAAGAATCTCCGGCAACTCGCGTTATCCAGCGATCCGGTAAACCGGCTGTTACATCTGTCCAGTTTTCTCCATTATCATTAGAAACATGAACATTGCCATCATCAGTTCCGGCAATTACCATGTTTGGAAAAGTTGGATTAATGTTGATAGTTGTAACTGTGTGATAACCTGTTCCATCATCTCCGTCTGTGATATCTCCGCTCATATCTTCCCAGTAATATCCACCGTTTTCGGTTTTCCAGACGCGATACGTTCCAAAATAAAGAATTTCAGGATCGATCGGATGCATTGCCAGAGGAGAAGACCAGTTCGTTCTGTCGTTGTCCATCTGGTTGGCAATAAAATTGAAATTATAACCGCCATTTGTAGATTTATGAAGTTGCCCGTATTGGTATTCGGCATAAATTATATTGGAATTTGTATGATCGACCCGACAGTAAAATCCATCTCCACCCAGAATTGCTTCCCAATCATCCAGAGCTCCGGTATTAGTTCGGATTGTATTATTGTCCTGTGTTCCACCGTAGATTCTCTCTGGAAGCTGATAATCAACATCGATAGCATAAAATTGAGTGAGAGGTAAATTGTTTATCTTCTCCCAATTATTACCATAATCATAACTTGTATAAAGTCCGCCGTCATTACCTTCCACGATCCTGCCAGTCACTTCATCGATAACCATGGCATGATGATCAACATGAATTTCCCAGGTATTGCCATAATCGGCAATTACCTGCCAGTTATCACCGCCGTTTTCGGTGCGGCAAAGAGCAACTCCCAAAGCATAAACTCTATTTTCATCGGCTGGGTCAACTCGAATTTGACCAAAATACCAGCCGAAACTGGAATTCATGTCGTCAATGTTTCCATCATTAGTTTGCGTCCAGCTGGCTCCGGCATCTATAGTTTTAAATATTCCCAGAAAGGAATATCCATAAACCGGTTGCTGATCGTAGAAAGCATACAAAACGTCAGGATTTGATTCGGCAATTGCCAGCCCGATCCTGCCGACATATTCATTATCGGGAAGTCCGTTTGTAAGTTCTTCCCAGCTGTCGCCACCGTCAGTAGTTTTATAAATTCCCGAAGAATATCCACCGGAACGTCGATAATTTCTGCCCCGCATTCTTTCCCACATGCTGGCATACAATATATTTGGATATGTAGGATGCTGCACCAGATCGATAGCAGCTGTGGAATCGGTTACAAACAATTTATTATCCCAGGTCAAGCCGCCATCATCGCTGCGATAAATTCCGCGTTCTGCGTTGGGACTGAACAAAGTTCCAGTAGCAGCTGCAAAAATACGCTGTGAATCATTGTAATCTACAATTATCCTGCCGATATAAGCTGAATTTTCCAATCCGCTATGCTCCCAGCTGTCTCCACCATCGGTAGATTTATAAACTCCATTTCCTACAAAACTCTGGCTGGAGGAATTCGCTTCTCCGGTTCCGGCATAAATGATGTTCTCATTATCAGGATCGATTGCAATATCTCCAATTGATATCACAGGTGCATCGGTAAAAACATTCTGCCAGTTTGCTCCTTCATTAGTTGTTTTGTAAATTCCGCCAGACGCAGCTCCAATGTACCAGGTAGAAGGACTGTTTGGGTGAATCTCGATATCAGTGATTCGTCCACCGATATTGGTGGGACCGGAAAGTTCCCAGGAATAATCACGAGAATTATCAGCCTTTCGATGCATTTCCATTGCATCATCCAAAGCATTCAAATATGATGTTTGCTTTATGGTATGATAGGGATATGAACGCTGATAACCTGACCATTCATTGGGCAAAGCTTTGGGTTCTTTCTTGATCTTTCCGCCAAAAGGTTTTTCTATAAACTCGGGATGTATTATTTTCTTTCTTGTCTGCTTATGTGGAATAAAAACGATCATTGAAATTAGAATGATCACTACTAGAATTGCAAAGAAATTTTTACTCATTTCTGCTCCTTATATTTTCATAATATTTTGAATATCTTGCTTTTTCATTTTTTTTATCAGAGGCCAGAGGTTGTTCAGTTTCTGGTTCAATTCTGCGATTGTGCCATTATTCTCGATATTGATGTCAGCTAATTTTTGTTTATCATAGCTGTTCATTTGTGCCTGAATTCTCTGTAAACCTTCATTTGTCGACAGCTTATCCCTTTTTTCTATCCTTTCCACCTGATTACACTCTTCTGAAAAAATATTCATACTAAGATCAAATGCATTTTGCAGACCACTTTCAAATAATAGTGGAATTTCGAACACCAAATAATCACTGTCTGAAAATAAAATAATCTCGTGAATCTTCCTTAAAACTTCCGGGTGAATTACTCTATTTAATTTTGCAAGTTTCTGAGGATTATTGAATACCAGTTTTCCCAGTTTTTTTCTATCAATTTTACCATTACTCAGAATCTCATCTCCGAAATTATCGGTCAATTTTTGAATTACATCATTTTCCTGCAAAACTTCATGGGCCAGTTTATCTGAGTAATAAACTTTAATGTTTTTATTTTCAAACCATTTACAAACAGCAGATTTACCGCAGGCAATGCCGCCTGTTACAGCTATCAGGAAAGGGCGGGAGGAGTTCATATTATTTTTTCCCTAATTCTCCCCCTACTAAGGGGGATTCAAGGGGGTTACTTAAAATTTCATTTTCTCGGTTTCGAATTTCTTTTACTAATTTATCTCGAGTTTTTTCTAAATCTTCTTCGATTTCACTATTTTTGATTGTTATAATTTTTATTTTCAATTGTTTAATTCGCTCAGTTCTTGAATTGTCGTAGGTAAGCTTATAATCATGTATTTCACCTTCAATTTCTATTACTAATAGTAATTTTGCACTATAAAAATCTACGATATAATTGAGAATTGGCTTCTGCCTTGTGAACTTATAACCACACAATTGCTTATCTCGTAACAAATAATTCCAGATTTTTCTTTCATAATAAGTTAAATTGTTACGTAGTTTCCTAGCTATTGGCAGCAATTCTGAATCATATGGAATTTTCATAGTTACCAATTATGAAGTTTATTATTTTTACCACCTCATTCTTGCTTATCTTGAACTGCACCCGCTGCAAAGGAACGAAAGTGGGAAGCTGTAATTTTAAATTCAATTTTACCTCTAAAAATGGGAGATGTTCTGTATTTGTTTTTTTGGAATTTTAGGCAGTAAATAAAGGTTATTTTGTTTTTTAAACCCTCAGTCCTCCTATTGTCGGACAGCTCCCTTGGTAGGGAGCAAAAGTGGAATATTTTCATTATGATTATCTCGTCTCATCTTTTATACGTTGGGAGAGTTCATCGATGGTAAGATCAGTGATGAGTTCACCATTTTTGGCAACTGAGATGCGTCCTGTTTCTTCGGAAACTACGATTGAAAAGGCATCTGTATTTTCCGTGATTCCAACTGCAGCTAAATGACGCGTTCCAAATTTCTGGGCATATTCAATATTTTCGGAAAGCGGCAAGACGACTTTCACAGCTTGAATTCGATCTCCTCGAATGATTGCAGCTCCATCGTGTAAAATGGTTTTATTGTTAAAGATCGTTAGTAGAAGTTTAACCGAAATCTGAGCATCAATGAGTTCTCCAGATTCAATATAATCATTCAATTTACGGTTATTTTCAAAAACGATCAAAGCACCTATCTTACGAAAAGACATAATTGAAACTGCATTCAGAAGTGGAGAATAAACCGATTTCTTGGCACTGGAAAAAAGTGAACGAAGGTCATGACTTTGGGCAAGTCGCGTGAATAGTGAACGAATTTCCTGTTGAAAAATTATGATGAAAACAATCACCCAATATTCTTTTAAGATCTGCAACAATGAAGTAACCATATTCAATTCCAGGAAAGTTGCAGCAAAGTAGATCACCACTGCTGTAATGATGCCGATAAGAACTTGATAACCACCAACTTTTCGCAGTAAAATGATGAAACGATAAAGAATAAAAGCAATGATCAAAATATCTAAAATATCACTTAAACTGGGAATTAAAATTTCCATTAATTTCTCCTTGTTTCCTGCCAAACCTGCACGAATCGTTTATGCTCTTTCACATCGTGAACGCGAATAAAATTTATTCCTGCTTCCAAAGCCAGAGCGGTCGTAGCCAGGCTGCCTTCCAATCTTTCGGCAGGAATGCTGTCATAAATTCTGCCAATAAAACTTTTTCGGGAAGCTCCCATAAGAACCGGAACTCCAAAGCATCTGAATTCTGCCAGTTTCTTCAAAATTGTCAGATTATCTTCCTGCCTTTTTCCAAAACCGATTCCAGGATCGATGATCAATCGAGATTCGTCAACATTATGATTTTTACAAAATCCAATTCTTTCCTCAAAGAAATCCAAAATTTCCTCGATCACTTCATCATAAAACGGATCTTTCTGCATAGTTTCAGGAGTTCCCAACATGTGCATCAAGATTACTGGAACTTCGGGATTTTCCTTCAAAATATCTATCATCTCTTCATCAAATCGAAGGGCACTGATATCGTTGATCATATCTGCTCCGGCCATTAAAGCTTGCTTTGCCACGATAGATTTATAGGAATCAATCGAAATTGGAATATCAGATTTTTTTCTGATCTTTTCGATTACCGGAATCACCCGATCTAACTCTTTTTGAACATTAACTTTTTCTGCTCCCGGTCGCGTAGATTCTCCACCAATATCGATTATATCCGCTCCATCTTTTTCCATTTGGAAGGCATGTTCGACTGCTTTATCTACATCATAAAATTCACTTCCGTCAGAAAAGCTGTCGGGAGTTACATTTAAAATTCCCATAATATTCAGGTTGGAAAGATCAATCTCGCCATGCTTCAAGCTGATTTTGTTATTTTCGGATTTCAACTTTGAATTCAACATTTTCTGCAGATCACTTTTGATGTTCGGAAGACCAAAAATTTCCTGATAATCCAGTTTTCTGATCAATTTTTTAATTTTATCAGCATTTCCCAATAAAATTACATCACTGCATTTCTCGATGCCGTTCACCACACCACGTGCTACAGCTGCATCTCCTCCGATCGAAAGCATTTCCTGCTTTAAAATGTTCGCTGCTCCAATATGAATATTCGTCAATTTGATGCTCATTACCAAACATTTTGGTGCCATTACTTCTACACCTTGCGATGAAACTTTTATCTTGTGCAATTCACGCCTGGCATCATCCAAATTATTGATCGTTAAAATTCTATTCATCTCTTTCCTTACAACTTTTTTCCGATTCAAAGATGAGTGTTTTTCATGTCAATTTTTCTTTTGATTTTAACAGCAGAGCGAATAAGCCACGAAGTAAAAGCCGCTAAGAAAATATCATAATCAGCGTCATTCTGAAGAGTCCTACGAAGGTTGTTCTTGCGTCTTGGTAAAACTACGCCGGCACAAGTTGGAAGAATCTCTTTGCTGGTACGAGAAGAAAAGCTGTGAGAACTTTCACGAGATACTTCGTAAGCAAAGCTATGAGTAACCTCAGCATGACGGCTTTTTTCGTCATTCTGACGTAGCTTGCACGCTGCTCTTGGGAAGAATCTCACTTAACCGCAGATTAACTCTGATGAAAAATACCGAAAAACAAAAACATTTTTTGGATTCATTAAATCTATGTTTGTAGAGTTTTGATTTGACATAAAAACAAAAAAGGCAATTATTTGCGATATAAAAAATATACACGTAAATTTATTAAGGAGGAGAAAATGGCTCAAACTGACTTAACTTATCTTGAATCTGATTTACGAAGTATTATAGAAAGTATTATGAAACTTGGTGCTAATAATAATAATTATGATTTATTAGAAATTATAATTTCTGATATTGACGTACTAAATTCAACTTTAACTGATCAAAACACAAAATCAGATTTTGATTATTTACTTGAAGACATTTCTTTTGACCATCTAGAAAAAATTATAAAGAAAATAAAACATACAAATTTAAAAAAAACCGATAATGATTTCAATAATAATTTGCTAGATGCTTTTAAAATAGTTTATTTGTTAATTGGAAAAATATTTTTTTCAGAATCAAAATAAAATTATGTTTTCTCATTATAATTTTTTCATGCTGATTTGGCTTCAAAGAGTTAACAATGACTAATCATAAACGACCTTTAATACAATACGACATTAAATATTATAAATATCCTACAAGCATCTGTAGAGGTTATTATGCTAAATATCCGATTGAAAACGGATTACAATATTATCAGATTGAACAACGAAAAGCATGGTTACACCACATTGAGGATTTATCAAAAACAAAATTCCACAAAATTTTAGTAGAATTATTCGATATAAATTCATATTTTAAAGTTTTAAATAAAGATATTGATGAACATGGAATCTTTATAGAAGGTTTTTTTCTAAAAAGAATACATCTCGATGTTTTTACAAAGTATTTTAATACTGATATTGAATTTGACGAATTTCATAACCTTTTGAATGAAGCTTGGGGTTATTATGTCCACATAAAAAAAAATGCAGACATGATTAGAATAATAAAAGATCATGTTTATGAACAAAATTATTTAATGATGATTAACAAAGTCAATTATTTAAACAGAATTATTAAATGGTACAATAAATATAAACATGAAAGAATTTGCAAGTTTAGCGGAAAATCTTTTCGAATAATAGATTACCCAAATTGGTTATATCTAGGTGCAAATGGATTCAAGAACTGTTGCTTTTTTGGTGATGTATTGGAATCACCAACCAAAAAAGAACTCGAGAAATTGATACCCAAATTTGTTAAGTTGTGTGGTTTTATACCACCTACAGATTTTAATATTTTAGATTATAAATTCACATCAAGAATTCCAAATAATAATTTAAATGATGTATTTGAATTGTATTTAAAAATGGGTGGTTTAGATCACATAAAACAGCACTACGATACATGGTTTTCTGCAATGGTTTTAACTGGCGCAACTCCAAATTTTGTAAATGTAGGAAAGAGGGGGATAAGATGTGTTTCAGAGGATGGACATGAATGTAAATCCCTTGAAGAAAAGCAAATAGATGATTGGTTATATAGAAATGACATTATTCATGAAAAAGAACCATTTTACCCAATTGATAATGATTTTAATCCAAGAAGAAAAAAAAGAGCAGATTGGATAGTCAATAACACTTATATAGAATATTTAGGTTTAATAGGAAATAAAAAATATGATAAAAAAACTGAAGAAAAAATTTCTTTAGCAAGGAAATTAAATTTTCAGTTAATCTTATTATCTCCCAATGATTTAGAAAATTTACAAAGTAAACTAAAGTCTTGTATGAAAAATAAAATAAAATCTGATAATTTCTGCGAGTTAACAATTTGTGATCAAACTATAATTAGAAATCCGTCAAATCAACAATTAGAAAGAGAAATTAAAAATTTAAGATCTAGAACTAGTGATTATGCGATATTATCATTTAAGGATTTTGATTTTATACAAACTTTAAGAGATCCAATCCAAGGTTTTATTCTTGAATTTCAAGATGGTAGCTATTTAAAACATTATCAAGCAAAAAATAAAAACATTTCTCTTAAAGAAGTTGTAAATTCTTTCATTTCTTTTCGTGACAAGGATGATTCTTGGAAAAAAAAATTCGATTTTGAGAGAATTGATGTTTAATAAAATATTTCCAAAATTTCAGAATCATGAAATCTAACACATACGATAAATTCTTAGGCTTCACCGCATTTGGTGAAAGTCATAGTCCTGCAATTGGACTGGTAATTGAAGATGTGAAACCAGGAATCGAGTTTCCGCAAAAAGTAATCCAGAAAGCTCTGGATGAACGTAAACCGGGAAAAGGCAAATTCCTTACAACCCGCCAGGAAGCAGATAAAATCGAAATTCTATCTGGAGTATTGAATGGAATAACAACAGGTATGCCAATCTGCCTGGTGGTTTACAACAAAAATGCAAAACCAGAAGATTATGAGCATTTAAAAAATGTTTTTCGCCCCGGTCATGCTGATTATTCACTTTTCCAGAAATTCAAAATTTACGATTATCGAGGTGGTGGAAGAGCTTCCGGCAGAGAAACTATTTCTCGAGTTGCCGCTGCTGGAATGGTTAATGACATTTTAAAGGATATTCAGATAAATATATATCCTGTTCAAATTGGTAAAATTACTGCTTCAAAAATCGGAAAAAATCAAAATGAATTACTTTGGCCAGATTCAGACTCTTTCGAAAAACTTCAATTATATTTAGAAGAAATAAGGAAATCCGGAAATTCTACAGGAGGTATCGTCGAAGTAAAGATTCAGAATTTACCCTCAGGTCTGGGAGATCCGGTTTTTGAAAAGCTGGATGCCAACCTGGCAAAAGCCATTTTATCTATTGGAGGAGTTAAAGGCATCGAATTTGGTGATGGATTTGAACTGGCAAAACTGACTGGAAGTGAAGCAAACGATCAATTGGAGGAAAGCGGATTTCTATCCAATCATTCCGGTGGAATTCTGGGTGGCATCTCTACTGGACAAACCTTGAAACTCCGATTCGTTGTAAAACCGACTTCTTCCATAAATATTGAGCAGAAGACGATTACTCACGATGGCAAAAACACTAAAATCACAGTTGGTGGCAGACACGATGTCTGCATCATTCCTCGCTTAATTCCGGTAGCAAAAGCAATGATTAAACTTGTTTTAGCAGATGCGATCAGTTATCAGAAATTAGTAAAAAATGAAAAACAGGATTTATCGGATTACCGTGAAGCAATCGACAAGATCGATGAAGATATTCTGATCGCTATAAAACGAAGAATGGAGATCAGTAAATTGATCGGAAAATTCAAAAAATATAGTCAATTGAAAATTGAAAATCTTCAGCGTGAAAAAGAGCTACTGAGATCACTACAGGAAAAAGCTGGTAAGTTGGGTATTTCTGAAGATTTGATTGAGTCTATATGGAAAAATATAATTGCAGAAAGCAAAAATATGCAGGATACAATTTACACAGTCAGGAGTGACTGTGATACAAGTAAAAAATGCTGATTCTATCCATTCCTTTTTTTAGCTCAGAATTTGTAACAAAACATTCACAAAACCGTAAATTTCCGTGGAAAGAATATCGCCTTGATTTCAATGAACATTTGAACGATTTCCCACAGGAAATACTCGATGAAACAAGTATCGTTACGATCCGAGATATTTCTGAAGGTGGAAAAAATGATTTTCCTTTAAAAGACAAAGTTGAATTTTACAAAAAAGCAATTCAGCAATCAAACTGCCTGGTAGATTTTGAAGTACAGCAATATGAAAAAAAACTAATCAATCCAGAAAATCTCATTCTTTCCTATCACGATTTTACTAATGATTTCGATTTTGAAAAACTGAAAAAAGTCATTGATAGCATGAATAATTCTGATGCGCGGTTTATCAAAATTGCTGTTGGTGTGGATTCATACACCAGCTTGATAAGAATTTACAATCTGATAGCGAAATGCAAGAAACCTGTTATCTTTGCCGGCTTGGGAAACAGGGGAAAAATCAGCCGGCTTCTGCACAAACATCTGGGAGCAAAAGGTACATTTATTGGTTTGGAAAACAATCAAACAGCTTTGGGACAGATACTTGATTCTGATGTTGATCTTTATAATTTGCATAAGATTACACCTAACTCCAAAATCGGTGGAATTATTGGTGGAAAGCAAATCGAACATTCTTTGGGATTGAAATTTTATAACGACTATTTTCAAAAGAATAAATTGGATGCTTATTATTTCCCATTTGAAACAGATGGAATAAATGATTTTCTCAGATGGCTCGAAAATTGTCGTTTTTTTAATAAATTTTTTGGTTTTTCTGTTACGATGCCTTTCAAAAAAAGTATCATTCGCCAGCCAATAAACCTTTATATTCCAAATCGAGATTTTTACCTGAATACCGATCAGGAAGCTTTCTACAAAATTTTAGATATGGATTTTGTTACGATTGCTGATAAAGTTTTAATTTTTGGTTCGGGAGCGATGGCAAGAACAGCCCTTAATAGTTTGAACGGTTTCAGCAATATCTTTATTTCCGGCCGCAATGTTTCCGAAGGTCACATTTTAGCGGAAAAATTTAATTGTGATTTCCTGAAGATTGAAGAAGCAAAAAAGCTGTCATTTGATCTGCTGATCAACTGCGCTCCAATTGGGATGAAAGATGAAGACTTCAGCAAAGAAACTGGGATTAGTAAGTTCAGGAAAGTGATCGATCTTCCCTATCAAATTGAAGATACAAAATTAATAGAATTCTGTAAGAAAAAAGAAATTCCCTGCGTTGACGGAAAACAGTTTTGGAAGTGGCAGGCGGAAAGACAACTGCAAGAATTTGCGAAAGAAATAAAAAATCAATAACAGACTTATTTTGTCATCCTGAGTAGGAATGAAACGACGTATCGAAGGATATGGCATGATTAATCTTTCCGACAGCAATTTCAAGAATTTTCGAAAGAAGCTGACGGAAAGAATCGAGTTCAGTTCCGCGTGGACTTGAGGATTTTTGTATTATCGTTTTTTGCCCTGAACTCCAGTCATGCCTGAAGTCCAGTCCAAATGAATTGCCCCGTGATTTATCGCGGGGATTGAATTGAGTAAAAACGAAATGGGCTTTAGCCCAGTTGGAGGGTTAAAACCCGAATTATTCTATTTTTTTTCTTTCTCTCCACGAGTTGAAACTCGTGGCAATACTGAACCATTTAAAAAAAATAAGTCATCCTGAGTAGGAGTGAAACGACGTATCGAAGGATATGGCATGTTCAAGAAGAAAATATTTAGCAAACGACGCTGTCACTTAAAATCGAAGAATCGATTTACTCCAAATATTCTGCAGAATGACAGAAAAAATACGCCGTCATATTGAGGAACTCTCCCTGGCAAACGACGAAATATGAATCCGTCTATCCTTCCGCCTTCGCTAAGTTCCGCGTGGACTTGAGGATTTTTGTATTATCGTTTTTTGCCCTGAACTCCAGTCATGCCTGAAGTCCAGTCCAAATGAATTGCCCCGTGATTTATCGCGGGGATTGAATTGAGTAAAAAAAGAAATGAGCTTTAGCCCAATTGAGGGATTAAAACCCGAATTATTCTATTTTTTTTTTTCTCTCTCCACGAGTTGAAACTCGTGGCAACTCAGAAACTCGTGGTAATACTGAACCATTTAAAAAATAAGTCATCCTGAGTAGGAGTGAAACGACGTATCGAAGGATATGGCATGATTAATAATAAACTCTTGTGCAA
>JAIPJH010000022.1 GCA_021734245.1 Candidatus Cloacimonadota bacterium
GATTACGAGATCATTTTCGTGGATGACGGTTCCACCGATCACAGCTTCGATGAAATGCGTAAATTGGCAGAAAAAGATAGAAATGTAAAAGTTATCCGATTTCGTAAAAACTTCGGGAAAGCTGCCGGTTTGCAAACTGGCTTCGATGCAGCTTCAGGCGATATAATTTTCACGATGGATGCCGATCTGCAGGACGATCCGAAAGAGATTTCTGCCTTCCTGCAAAAATTGGAGGAAGGCTACGACATGGTGACAGGTTGGAAGAAAAAACGTAAAGATCCAATTGGAAAAACCTGGCCTTCCAAGCTGGCAAATTCGGTAATGAACAGTGCATTTAAATTAAAAATTCATGATCATAATTGCGGCTTCAAAGCTTATCGAAAAGAGGTGGCGGAAGAACTGGATGTTTACGGTGAAATGCACCGCTATATTCCAGCTTTAGCTCATGCCAGAGGTTTTAAAATTGCTGAAATTCCAGTCAATCATCGCAAACGAAAATTCGGAGTTTCCAAATATGGAGTAGAACGATTTTTCCGCAGTTTTCTTGATCTTCTCACAGTAAAACTGGTAACAGGTTATCTTCACAGTCCACTCTATCTTTTCGGTAGAATCGGAGCTGGTTTCAGTTTTCTGGGTTTCATCATTGCACTCTATCTCACGATCATGAAATTGGGTTTTCATCAACCTCTCTACAATCGTCCTCTGCTCTATCTGGCTACGCTTCTTATCATCATTGGATTGCAGTTTTTCTCGATCGGACTTCTGGGTGAATTGATCGTAAATCAAAATCGAAAATCAAATAAGGAAATTAAGATCTCGATCAAAGAAAAGATAAATTTTTAAACAGGAGAAAAATCATGCAAAATCATCTACCGAAATTTGTGGAAATTATGCAAAATGCAGGTTTGACAGACTTAACAATTCAGGCATTTTCAACTTATTATTATAAAATTTTAGAAGGTGCTTCCGGCAAGCTTACAGAAAACGACATTGATCCTCCTGAAAGTGATAATATTGCAAGGTACAAAAACCTGCATTCCGAATCTTACGCACCTTTGGAAAAACTTGTTGTGATAAAATTGAACGGTGGTTTGGGAACCAGCATGGGTTTAAAAAAAGCCAAAACTCTGCTCAAGGTGAAGGGTGAATTGAATTTTCTGGATATAATTGCCAGGCAGATCATTGAATTGCGGGAAGAAAGCGAAAAGTGCATTCCGCTGATGTTTATGCACAGTTTCAATACGCGGGAAGATTCTCTGAATCATCTCAAAATTTATAACGATTTACCGCTTCCCAACCTGCCTATGGATTTTGTGCAAAATAAATTTCCCAAAATTCGTCAGGAAGATCTTGCTCCATTGCAAAATGAAGATGATCATAAAAATTGGAATCCACCCGGACACGGTGAAATTTACAGTGTTCTTTCCAGTTCGGGAGTGCTGGATAAACTGCTGGAACAGGGTTTTGAATATGCTTTTATTTCCAACTCCGATAATCTGGGGGCAGTCGTCGATGAAAAGATACTTGGTTATTTTGCTGAACATAAAATTCCCTTTATGATGGAAGTTTGCCAGCGGACAGAAGTTGATAAAAAAGGCGGTCATCTGGCGCAAACCAAGAATGGGCAACTTCTCCTGAGGGAATCTGCTCAATGTCCTGATGATGAAGTTGAAAAATTCCAGGATATCAATCGTTATTCATATTTTAACACCAACAATCTCTGGGTAAATTTGAAAGCCTTGAAGCAGAAGCTGTTTGATACAAATAACTTGTTACCACTGCAGTTGATCTTGAATGGAAAAGAAGTAGACGGTGTAAAAGTTTATCAAGTAGAAAGTGCAATGGGAGCTGCGATCAGCGTGTTCAAAGGCTCAAAAGCAATCCTGGTAAATCGCGATCGTTTTGCTCCGGTTAAGAAAACTAACGATCTGCTGGCGATCTGGAGCGATGCTTATAAACTCACCGATAACTATCGATTAATCTTGAACGGACGCAGCAAACCACCAAAAATTAGTTTGGATGACAGATATTACAAAACTATCGATCAGTTGCAGGATCATTTTGAGTATGGAATTCCTGATTTGAGAAAGTGTAAAAGTTTGGAAATCAATGCTAATGTTTATTTTGAAAAAGGAGTTCATATCGTTGGAAATGTGAAGATTTCCAAAGATGCCGATCTTGAGCATTGTACATTGGAAAATGAGGAATACAAGTAACGCAAACATCCTTGTTTGCGAAAAATCGTGTGCAAAAACTCTTGTCCGTGAGAACTCGTTCAGGAGTGAACGAGATACAGTAACGCAAACATCCTTGTTTGCTACAGATTTTCAGACTGGATCACAGGATTTGCAGGAGAAAACCCGCGTCCATCCGCGATTAGAAAAATTTAATGAAAATCAATAAATCCTTCAACAAAAACTACGGACAATGGTTTGTGAATGATGTGCTGCATGCCATCAAAACCTACAAAATGTTTCAACCTGATGATAAAATCTGTGTCGCACTTTCCGGTGGAAAAGACAGCATCACGCTGCTTTATATTTTGTGGTTCATCAACCGGTATTCCTGGCTCAAGTTTCAGCTTTCTGCTTTACACGTAAAAACAGCAGAATATGATACTTCTGTGCTCAAAGAATTGTGTAAAGAGTTGGATGTTCCCTACTACCAAACAGAACTTTTCCTGACTGAAAAAACACTTTCCAAAGATACCTGTTATATCTGTTCCCGCTTAAAACGTGGTGCGATGAGTAAATTTCTGCCGGAAAAAGAAATTCAAATTGTAGCTTATGGGCACCATGCAGATGATGCGGCGGAAACCTTCTTTATGAACATGATAAAACACAAGCGGCTGGGCAGTTTTTCTCCCAAAGTCGATTTTGAAAAATATTACATAAATATAATTAGACCGATGATCTATCTGGAAGAAGCAACGATCTCGACGCTGCATAAAAAAGTAGGTTTACCGGTTTTGGATTATAAATGTCCGCATGAGGATGAAAATATTCGCAGTGAGTTCAAAGAAAACGTGCAGAAAATACGGGAAATTTTCGGCATAAAACACTTCAGCCGCATCGTAGTTGAATCGCTGGAGAATATAGATTGGAAGAACGTTTGGCAAGATTTGATGTAACGCAAACATCCTTGTTTGCGAAAGATTGTCTCACAGACACGCTTGTCTGCAAAAAAAAACTCGTTCAGGAGTGAACGAGATACAGTAACGCAAACATCCTTGTTTGTGGCTCAAAAAACAGAGAGGTAAGTTATGTGGAAAATTGAATCGGATACACCACTAAAATTGGGTGTGATAGAAATGAAAAACATCTCGGTAACAACCGAGAAAACAGCTTATAACAAAATCCTGGAATGTGCTGCCGAATATGCACAGAAATACCAGAATATGAATATCGGTGAAATTCCCGGAGTGGCAAATGCGAGAAATCTATTCCGTTCCATCGGCATGGATCCTACCAAACATCGTCCTTCTTCAGAGGGACTTCTGCGGAGAGCTTTGAAGGGCAAAGATTACTTTTCCATCAATACTTTAGTGGATATTGGAAATTGGTGTTCACTGGATTTTCTGCTGCCGATATGCGTGTATGATGCAGATAAAACAGAAGGCGAAATTACAGCTCGCCTGGGAAAAGAAGGTGAAAGCTATTTCGGCCATAATAAACGGGAAGTGAACTTGTTCAATCGCTTTGTGGTTGCAGACGAAAAAGGTCCTTTCGGCTCTCCCATCACCGATTCTACCAAGACAGCTGTTGATGTGAAAACTAAAAATGCAATTCTCATTATTTTTGCGCCACAGGATTTTGATGATGAAATTCTGCAGAAAGAAATAAAAATCTTTTCGGAAAGAGTGCAGGAAATTTGCGGTGGAGAAGCTCAACAGTAACGCAAACATCCTTGTTTGCGAAAGATTGTCTCACAGACATTCTTGTCTGCAAAAAAAACTCGTTCAGGAGTGAACGAGATACAGTAACGCAAACATCCTTGTTTGCGAAAGATTCTCTAAAAAAACCGTTTTTCTTGACAGTTACATTTCACTTTTCACATTTCAAAACAGAAAATTTGAAGAGGAAAGAATGATGAAAAGAAAGATGTTCCTGATCAGTGATATGACCGATTCTTTCCAGGAGTTCTGTAAACATTTCGTTGAAGCTTGCGGAGCAGAAAAAGCCAGAATTGCTTTCCTGATGCAAGGTGGAAAAGATTGGAAGAAATATTTCGATCAATACGAAGCCTGTTTTCGAAAATCAGAATTTGACGATTTCTTTCCTGTATTTCCCAATAAAAATTTTAGCTTTAAATCAGAAATGCTGGATCAACTGGCATCTGCAACCGGAATTTTTGTGGGTGGTGGAAATACCTTCCGTTACATAAAAGCTTATGCAGAATCTCCATTGTCGGATGTTATTCGATCCAAATATTTGAATGGTGTTCCTTATGCAGGACTTTCAGCAGGAGCGATCATATCTGTCCGATTAGGTTTCCTGCCAGGATTTGTTATCAAACCGCATTTCAAACAGAAGAACCGTTTTTTTGAATTGATCAGCAAAATGCAAAGCGAGAAGAAGGAAATCGGTTTGGGAATGGATGACGGAATTTGGATCGAAATTGTCGATGATTGTAATTTCACCTTTCACGGTAATGGAAAATGCTATCTTTTCCGCTTCGAAAATGATCATAAATTTGAATTTGAAGTTTTCAAAACTGATATGATGGTGATTTTGTGAATTCATTTTTTTTAAATGTAAAATTTTATGTTCCAATTTGCAAAGAGAGGTACAGAGGGATTTTGCTGTTATTTCAATTAAAAATTTAGAAAACTGTTCTAAACCCTCTTTTTTCTCCCTTTTAGAAAAGACTGGGGATGGCGTTTTGCAAGCAAAGCCACCAGTAGAAAGGGAGACTGATAAAAGGAATTAAATGAAAAAAGGAATTTTTTGTCTGGAAGGATTGTGGTACGATGATCTGCGAAGAAGATCGACGGTGAAACCAATTCTGGAACTATTGGAATTGAATTCTGATATTCCTTTTCTGCATTCCGACTGTGCAACTAAAGAAGAATTTGATTTCTATATTACCAAATGGAAAAAGCACGAATATGATGGCTATCCAATTTTGTATCTGGCTTTTCACGGCTTGGAAAATGGAGTGCTGATCAATGATCTTCCTTATACATTGGAAGAAATGAGCAATATTCTGGAAAAGAAATGTCGTCATCGTGTAATTGTTTTTGCTTCCTGCAGCACAATAAGAACAGATAGACGTAATCTGAAGAGATTTCTGAAGAAAACCCGGGCTCTGGCAATATGCGGATATCGCAAGGAAGTGCCGTGGATTCAGGCAACTGCGTTTGAATTGATGCTGCTGGCGGCGATGCAGGAAAATGCTTTGGATGGACGTGGTATCGAGGCAATAGGAAAACGAATAAATGCCACTGCAAAAATGTTCACAGATCTGGATTTTCTGATGCTGACGAATAAAGAAATTTAATAAATATTATTTTAATCAATAATTTAGCAGATAATCAATATCCTTTTCCATCTCTTCGTAAGCGTCGGCCATGATCTTCTGCAAAGCTGCTTTCTGGATTTGACGAACTCGTTCCCGGGATAAACCCAATTCTTCTCCGATCTGAGCAAAATTCTTGCCTTTATCACCATCCAAACCAAAATATTGTTTCACGATGAAAGCATCACGAGGTGGCAGTTTACTGATGGAATCTTCGATCTTATCCTGCACTCTTTCTCGATAATAAAGCGTTTTTGGATCTACATCATCGGGATCTTCCAGGAATTCGGAAAGCGTAACGGAATCGTGTTTATTGGTGTAATTTTTATCATCTAATGATGTAGTTTTTACAGCTTGTTTATTAACTTTTTTGATAGCTTTTTTGTCCAAGTTGCTGCGATCGGCAATTTCTTCTACAGAGGCATGACGTCCTGTTTCGCTGTAAACCTGATCATCGATGAATTTTATTTTGTTCATCATGTTAGATTTTCCCAGCGGCATGCGAATAACGTTGGTTTTCTCGGCGAGAGCAAACAGAATTCTCTGACGGATCCACCAAACGGCATAGGAAATTAATTTATTGTCCTTTTCTGGGTCGAATTTTTCGATAGCTTTGATGAGTCCCATATTTCCTTCGCTGATAAGTTCTGCCAGGCTTAAGCCGCGATTTTGATAACGTGCTGCAACCTTAACCACAAACTTCAGGTTGGAAGTAACGAGTTTATCCAAAGCTTTTTTATCACCTTTCTGCGCTTTGATAGCCAGCTCATTTTCCTCTTCTCTGCTCAAAGGTTCAATGTTCGATATCTGATTCAGATAACTTTGTAATGCTCTGTCTTTAAATACATTTTCTGCCATATTACACCATTTTAGACTGGATCACGGGATTTACGGGATAACTTTGAAATTTAGTTAGAAGAAACAAATTTTTAGCTTTCATTTCAAATCCTTCAGATCTCGTACTTTTCGTTTAATCTCAACTTCTTCTTCACCAAAATTAATGAGTAAACCAACATCAATTCCAGTTGCAACAAGATAATTTACCAATTGCATCTCATGAATTTTATTTAGTTTGATTATCGATTTATATTCAATAATTATCTTATTTTCAACCACAGCATCTGCAATAAAATTTCCAACATTTATGCCGTCATAATCGACAGCGATTTGTTTTTGGGACTCATAGAAAAGACCGTTCTTTTTATATTCTATTTCCATGCATTTTTCGTAAACTGATTCCAAATATCCAAAACCGAAAGTATTATAAACTTTATACGCACAGCCAATAATTTTATCTGATAAATTTTTATATTTCATTTTTAAATAACCTAAAGGCAAAAACCAGTCGATCCTGTGATCTTGTCAAAACACATTCCAGATATCCTCTGCCAAGCTCATAATAAACTTCATAGAAGCACTGAATGATATCACTTGATAATCCTGCCTGTTTTAACATACTATTTCCTTATCTGCGAATTTCTGTGTAAATCCGCGGCTGTTTTTTTGCCGCTGATCAACGCAGATTTAACACGGATATTTGTCTTATTTCTTTCTTTCATTATCATACACTTTCCTTGAAAATTCCGGTTCTTCTCCGAAATTTAAAATCAGCCCTACTTCTATATTTGTGGATCTCAAGTAGTTTAATAACTGAGCTTCATGTTCTTCTGTTATTGCTTTTACAGCCTTTATCTCGCTTATAATTCTATTATCAATTTCATAGAAGCACTGAATGATATCACATGATAATCCTGCCTGTTTTAACATACTATTTCCTTATCTGCGGATATCTGTGTAAATCCGCGGCTGTTTTTTTGCCGCTGATCAACGCAGATTTAACACGGATATTTGTCTTTGTGTCCACTGTGTCTCCGTGTCTCTGTGTTGAAAAAATCACACATGAAATTCATTTTTGTGATCATAAATAAAATCCAAAAGTTCATCATCGCTCATTTTCAATTTACGTGCCAGCGAAAATACAATTTTTACACCGGATAAATTCAATCCGATTTCCTGGGTTAAAGTGATAATTATATTAATTTTTGTCACATCATTTTTACTAAAAAGCCGAGTTTGATGCTCCGATCTTTGCGGAGAGATCAGTTTTTTGCGTTCATACATTCTTATCGTTTGATCGTGAATTCCCAACTGCTTTGCCACTTCACCGATGAGATATCTATCCTTCTTTTCCATGATTGTTTTCCTTACAATTTCGGTAGAATTTCCCGCGGATTGATCGCCTTTCCTTTTACACGATATTCGAAATGCAAGTGCGGTGCTGTGGAATTTCCCGTATTTCCCACGGTCGCGATCGGCTGACCCTTTTTTACCTTTTCTCCCAGACGGACCAAATTCGATTCATTATGCGCATACACAGTCATAACAAGATCATCATGCTCGATAATTATCACATTTCCATAACCGCGCTGAGTTCCAGTGTAAACCACTTTTCCATCCAAAACTGCATAAATCGGATCGCCACTGTCTGCTGCTATATCAATGCCTTTATGGGGTCGTCCATCCCGCTTGCCAAATTCGGAAGTTACAGCTCCCTGCACCGGAATAAAAAGATCATACTTTTTAGTTTTTTTCTTCACTTCTTTAGTTTCTTCTGGTTTTTCAGTTTCTTGTATTTCGGCAGTTTCGATTATTTCCTGTTCGGTCTGTTTTGATTTTTCAGTGGGAACCAGCCACAATTTCATGCCTTTTTTCAGTTCCAGGTCTTCCAGGTGATTGTAATCCATCAGATCGAGAATATCCACGTCGTACATTTTAGAAATCCGATAAATCGATTCTTTGGCCTTCACGATGTGAAATCCTAGCTTGGGAATGCTGCGGGTTGTCACAAAATCACTTTTCTTTTTTTCGCGCGGATAGAGATATATCTTCTGTCCTACGAAAACTCTTTCCTGCTGCATATTGTTGAACAGCATCAGTTTTTCCACCGGCAGTGAATATTTCTGGCTGATCGTGTAGATGGTTTCGTCTTCCTTCACGATGTGATAGTCGCTGGAAGGAGTTTGGTAGACAGGATAGCTTTTGAAAGTGAAATTACAGGAAATCAGGAAAATTACAAGCAGAAGAAAGAAATGGCGCAAACCGGTTTTCAGCATTAATATTCTATCCTGAAATTAGTAAAATCCTGATGTGATTTTAAAGGAGAAATGTGAATATCTTCAACTCGGGAAAGTCGCGGACCCTGCTTTACAGCTTCGATAAAACTTTCCATATTTCCTTCGTCGCCTACCGCAATTATTTTTACTTTACCATCGGGTGTGTTTCGCACATTTCCCAGAATTTGATATAGATTTGCCTGCTGCACCGTGAAGTAACGAAACGAAACTCCCTGCACTCGACCGGAAACAATTATTTCTATGCTTTTCATAAAATTTTCCATATAACTAATTTCAACCTCAAACTTGAGTGGACTTGTGTCAAATTATTTATTTTTTTGCATTTTTTCCCCGTCCTGACAGGACGCAATATTATTAGCCACACGTACAACAGAAATTAAATGTATGTTTCCGTAGAAAGCTACGCCAAGACAAACAGGAGCTATGATACGAACAAAACTCCAATAAACTATCCTTGACATTCCAACCTGCACCTTGCGAATGCAGTTTGTATGAAGAAAAAAGTATTTGAAGAATTTATTGCTGAGCAGCTTCCCGAAAGGAAAGACGAATTAATTCCTGAATTCTCAAAACTGCTCGATCTGGTGTGGCAAACCAACCAGAATATTAACCTGATCTCGCGCAAAACTTCCAGAGAAGATTATTGGACACTGCACCTGCTGGATTCAATTTTACCGATACAATTTTTCGATTTTTCGAATAAGAAAATACTGGATTTTGGAACCGGCGGTGGCTTTCCCGGTTTGCCGCTCAAACTTATTTTTTCCAATTCGGAAGTTTATCTGCTGGATTCCATAAACAAGAAAATCTCAGCAATAAAAAATATTATCAAAATGCTTGACGTGCCAGAGTGTTTCACGATTGTTTCACGGTTGGAAGATTTAGAAGATATGTGGTTCGGCTTTTTCGATGTGATAGTATGCCGATCGGTGAAAATTCTGCCGAAGTATAAAAAGAAAATGCTGAGTTTAATAAAAAACGACGGCAGAATTCTGCTTTATAAAAGCAAGGTTTTGGATGATGCTGATCTTTTTCCAAAAAGGAAAATACACACTTTAGATCATCCTGAGATCGGAGAGCGGAAGATAGTGGAAATCTGGAAATGAAATGGTGAAAATTAATAAAACATTATTAAGGTTACGGTGAATATTTTATGGCGAAGATCAGTTTCAATGTGAGTAGTGTATGGCAAAGATAATAGCAGTAGTTAACCAAAAAGGCGGTGTGGGAAAAACAACCACGGCGATCAACCTGGCATCGGCTCTGGCAATATTTGAAAAGAAAACGCTTTTAGTCGATTTTGATCCGCAGGGCAATGCTTCCAGCGGAGCAGGATTAGACAAAGATAAGAATAATATTTATGATGCGCTGATTGGAAATAAAAAATTGAAAGATGTTCTTCAGGTCTCCCCCATGTTAAAGCATCTCGATATTGCACCTTCCAATATGGATTTGAGCGGAGCGGAAATCGAGCTGGTAAAAGAATATTCCCGCGAATATAAACTGAAAAATCTGCTCGATCCTGCCAAAGAAGATTACGAATATATCATCATTGATTGTCCGCCATCTCTGGGACTTCTTACCGTAAATTCGCTCACAGCCTGCACGGACGTCATCATTCCCATTCAATGTGAATATTATGCTCTGGAAGGTGTAAGTCAGCTTCTTACCACCATTCGTCTTATCAAGAACGGACTCAATCCCGATCTGAAGATCATGGGAATTTTGCTCACGATGTATGATAGACGTTTGAATCTTTCGCAGCAGGTGGCAAAAGAAGTTCGCCGTTATTTCCAGCAGCAGGTTTTTAATACGATAATTCATAGAAATGTAAAATTAAGCGAAGCTCCCAGTTTTGGGAAATCGATTTTCCATTATGATATCAAATCTCCGGGTGCACTCAGCTACCTGGAATTTGCAAAGGAAGTGATAGCAAGATGACAAGATTAGGAAAAGGATTAGAAGCTCTTATATCAACCGGTCCGGAATCGGTAGATAAAACTACCGGAATTACCACCGTAAAAGTGGATATGATAAAACCCAACCGTTTTCAGCCACGCCGAATTTTTGATAAAGAAAAACTGGAGGAACTGGCAAATTCCCTGAGGGAAAACGGTATTATCCAACCGATAATCGTTACCAAAAAAAGCGAATCCAATTACGAATTGGTTGCTGGTGAACGACGCCTGGAAGCATCCAAACTGGCAGGTTTCGAAGAAATTCCGGTAATAATTCGTAGCGTATCTGCCAAAGAACAATTGCAGTTTGCCATCATCGAAAACGTGCAGCGTGAAGATCTTAGTCCGATCGAAGAAGCACGTGCATATCAAAGATTGAACGAAGAATTCGGTCTCACTCATGCTCAAATTTCCGAAATCGTAGGAAAAGACAGAGCGACTATCACAAATTTGATCCGTCTCTTAAAACTACCTCTAAACATTCAAAAAATGATCTTGGAAGAAAAGCTTTCTTCCGGTCATGCTCGTGCTATTTTGCAGGTTCCCGAAACTGAGCAGGAAGATTTTGCCAAGAAGATCATGAGTAACATCTTCTCAGTTCGCAAAGCCGAACAGGAAGCCAAGCGCATCAAAGAAGAAAACGGTGTCAAAATACCACAGACTAAAAAAGAACCAGAGAGAATTCCTGAATTTACTAATTATGAAAAAAAACTGCGTGATATCCTGGGAATGAGAGTAAAACTCAGCGGTAAACCAACCAAAGGAAAATTAAGCCTCTATTTTTCTACCAAGAAAGATCTACAGAAGCTCATTGAAACATTATTAAGTTATGAATAAAATTATTCAGATCGCGATTATTTTTATACTGCTGGTTGTGCTGGTAATAATGCTTTCCGAACAGAAAAAATTACGCCATGAAGTACTCCGCCTGGAACATGAACTGGCAATTTCCACCAAATATATTCAACATCTTACCGATCAACTAACCAGCAAAACTACCAATGGAGAACCAGGCAAAGATGATAAAATGAAAGAAATCCTGCAGGAATATCTCCGAGAAAAAAATCCACCTGCACAAGATGTGGAAAGCAGTAGTCAAAACTTTCCTGACCTGGTTCCCCTAAAAAGCGAATATGCAGTCAGTCAATATTTCAGCGAAGAACATCCTGCTCTGGATTTTGCAGCAGAAGAAGGAACGGAAGTAGTGGCAGCAGCAGCTGGAGAAGTGCTTTCGGTTTATCAGGATAAGTATTTTGGCAATGTGATGATAATAGATCATTTGAATGAATATGCAACTTTGTATGCACATCTGGCAACTGCGATCCATCCATCCAAAACTGCTGTGAAAAAGGGTGAAACAATCGGCTTGGTAGGAAATACAGGATTCAGCTCTGCCCCGCATCTGCATTTTGAAATAATGAAAAATGGCATAAATCTGGACCCGAAAGAAATCTTGAAATTAAAAGAAAATGACAAATAAATATTTTAGGAGACATGATGGCAAGAAATCGAAAAGTTGAACTTTCCACGATCATCGGAAAAGGCAGTAAGATAACTGGAAATCTATTTGTAGATGGTGGTGTTCGCGTGGATGGTGAAATCGAAGGAAAAATAGAATCAAACGGTTTTGTAACGATCGGAATATCTGGAATTGCCAAAGCGGATATCAATGCAGATGAATGTCTGATTTCCGGAAAAGTGGTTGGAGATGTTCATGTTTCCGATGGTTTGGAACTGGAAGAAACTGCCAGCCTTACTGGCGATATCACAGCAAAAGTGATTAAAATCCATACTGGTGCTGTTTTCAACGGCCACAGCCACATGGGTGAAAAATCTGCACCCAAAAAGAAAGTGGTTATCAATAAAAAGGAAGCCAGCGAGTAATTTGAAAAATTTTCCTCAAAAGAAGAACCCTGTATTGCAGGAAATACTAAAGAATTTCGGATTAGTAACTCAACTTGGGCTTTCTGTCATCATTTCCATCCTCATCTTTGTTCTGGGTTTCAACTATCTGGATAAATATTTTTCAGCAAATGGTAAATTGTTGATATTAGGTGTTTTATTGGGTGTTCTGTGCGGAATACTTGTTGCCTACCGACAGGTAAGTAAGTATTTAAAAATAGACAAATCTGATGATAGAGACCAGCAATAAACTCTTTGTAAGAAAAACCTTAACCTTAATTCTATTGACAGAAATACCTGCCATTCTGACTTTGCCGTTGTTTTTGGGAGTGAGTTTAGGTTGGATTTTAGGGGCTTTAGCCAGTGCTGTAAACTTCTACTGGCTGGCAAAAAATGTGGAATCGAGTATTTCGCAGCAGCCCACGAAATCCAAGTTGAATGCCATAAAAGGAACCTATTTGAGAATGGCATTTCTGCTGATTTACTCCATAATTATTTTAACGTTTGTGAAACCGAATGTGATAAGTTTCGGTTTAGGTCTGCTGGCAGCGCAGATTGTTTTGTATCTCCGCTTTCTGGTGGAGAATATTGAAAAAAGTAAATTTTTCAGGGGAAGAAATGGCTAAAACGAAAAAGCCAATGCTGAAGATATTTCTGATTTTCTTTGTGATCGAAATAGCTCTTGTTGTTATTTCCGGTAATTTCAGTAAAGAGCTGAAAATCGGATTTGAAGACGGCAAGTTTACTGTTTATCAGGCTGAATCACATTACGATCTTCAAGAGAAAATAACTGAAGAATTCCAGATAGATGAATATTATTCCAAACACGATGTAGAACCAAAAATTTACGGCAGTTCCAAGATCTACGATTTTTTTAAAAATATTTTTGGGAAAGCTACTGCTGTTGCTACTTTTCAGCTGCTTAGAATGCTGCTGATAGTTGATATCTTGATTTTGCTGATGGCTGTTTTAATAAGAAAATCACTGCTTGCCCGACCTTCCAAACCACAGATAATTTTTGAGCTGCTTTACACATCTCTGGAACAATTTGTAACGGAAACCCTGGGAAAAGATAAAGCTTATTATACACCTTACATTGTAAGTTTATTCCTGTTTCTCTGGGTTTGCAATATGATCGGAATGATCCCGATTCCCGGTTTTATGGAACCGACCAGAAATTTGAACGTTCCTTTGGGATTAGGTTTTTTGTCGGTTGTAATTGTCCACGCATCGGCAGTTAAATTTAAAGGTGCCTGGAAGCATTTACAGAACTACATCAACCCTGTAAAAAACCCGCTTTTCCTGCTGGATATTGTAGGAGAAGTTTCCAAAGTTGTATCCATCTCATTCCGACTTTTTGGAAATATTCTGGGTGGAGCGATCATCATTCTGGTTGTTTCATCTCTGGTAAGTTATGTGGTCTTTCCAGTTGGCTTGAATCTCTTTTTTGGAATGTTTGTAGGAACGATCCAGGCTTTTGTTTTCACGATGCTGGCACTTACTTATATCGGCGTAGAAATAGCGGAGTAGAATGATGATTTCAACGGAACATATTCAAATTGCAGCTTACCTGGGAGCAGGACTCTGTGTGGGAATCGGAGCGATCACGACCGGAATAGGTTCTGGAATGATTGCCGGTGAAGGTGCCTATGGAATCGTGAAACAGCCCAAAGCAAATGAACAGCTTTTCCGAACAATGTTGATTGGACAAGCGGCAGCACAAACGGCGGGAATTTTCGCTTTGGTAATTTCCATGCTGCTGATCTACGGAATCGATATGACAATCGGCGGCTGGTTCAAAGCTTCTGCATATCTCTCGGCAGGATTGGCGATGGGGCTGGGATCGATCGGACCTTCATTGGGTGCTGGATATGCCGGAAGTCAGGCTTGTAAATCTGTAGCCAGAATGCCCAAACAGGGAAATGCAATAATGGGAAATATGCTGATCGGACAAGCTTTGGCTCAAACTTCTGCCATTTTTGCTCTGGTAGTGGCATTTCTGCTAATCTATTCCGTCCCAAATCAACCGGATGGCATTTCAACCGGTCATATAATCGTGAAGTCTCTGGCGCTAATCGGTGCCGGACTTGCCATAGGATTGGGAACTTTGGGACCTGGAACAGGAATTGGATTTGTGGCAGGAAAAGCCACTGATTCGATGGGAAGATTCCCGGCTCAGAAACCAACCATATTGCGAACAATGTTTCTGGGGGCAGCAGTCTCAGAATCTACAGCGATCTATTCGCTGGTGGTATCATTTTTATTGATATTTGCATTATAAAAAAAATAAATGAAGAAATAAAATTTGGAGGAAACATGGAATTGACATTAGCTCAAGGAATCGTAAAGTCAGCAGCTTTATTAGGTGCTGGTCTTTGTATGGGAATGGGTGCTTTGGGACCTGGAATCGGCGAAGGATTCGTAGCTGGAAAAGCTTGTGAAGGAATCGCCCGTTCTCCCGAAAATGCCAGTCTTATCACCAGAACAATGCTGGTGGGACAGGCAGTTTCTGAATCTACTGGTATTTATTCTCTGGTTATCGCGCTTCTGTTAATATTCTCCACCTAAGAAAATTAGTTTTATCGGGAAGGTCATTTTTTATTCTTTTTTCAGGAAGATAATGATCTATTCCAAAACAGGTGGAAATCTGGAATTTTCATTTTCTAAAGAGGAATGAATGAATTCCGGCAATGAATAATTTGGAGAATTTATGATTAGTATAAATTATGCGTTTGTCATAGTTATTTTGAATTTTATTCTGCTGCTTATTGTGCTGAATAAACTTCTGTATAAACCTATCAAACAGTTCCTGGCAGAAAGACAGAAGAAAATAACTGACGACATCGATGCAGCAAAAGCTTCCAAAGATGAAGCTCAGAAATTGGTGGAAAAGAAAGAAACCGAGCTAAAAGCATCAGCGGAAGATATCCGCAAAATGAAAAATGCTGCCAGAAAAGATGCCGAAGGAAAAGCCAGCGATATCTTGAAAAACGCCAAGACTCTGGAAAAGAAAATGCTCAAAGACACTGAATCTCAGCTGAAGCATGAGAAACAGAAAGTTATGCAGGAAATCGAAGGTGAGCTTTCCGATCTGGTGGCAGATCTATCCGCCAAATTTCTTTCCGGCAAGCTGGACGATAAAAAAGATAAAGAACTCATCGGTAAAATGTTGAAGGAAAGCGAGAGAAGTGAGAAATAACCTAATTGCTCAGCGTTATGCCAAAGCAGTTCTTCTAAATATAAAATCAGAAGAATTCGACGATCTGAGAGCTGATATAAAGCAGATGATGGAAATTTTTCATCAGGACACAGATTACCTGAAATCCCTGGATTCAATGCTGTACCCTTTCCAGAAAAGACTGAACGCTGCTTTGGAAATAACCAAAGGACTTTCCAAACAGGAACTTTGGAAAAATCTGTTTGAGATTCTTATCAAAAAAAACCGCTTTTCGCTGATTGATGATATTTTGCGAGTATTGGATGCGGACATTCTGCACCTGGAAAACAAGGTTCATGTAAAATTAACGATCGCGCACAAACACAGCGCAGAAGTTATGCAGCAGATAGAAAATAAAATTAGAGATATCTTGAATAAAGATATTGAAATAGAGATCAGGAAAAACCCGGAAATTCTGGGTGGATTCCTTGCCGAAACGGAGAGTTTTCTTATCGATGGCTCGGTAAAACACAATCTGGTCAAATTAATTAATATTAAAAAAAATTAGTATAGAGGTCGGTATGAAAATACAACCAGAAGAAATAAGTTCGATCCTGAAAGATAAGATCAACAATTTCAAATTTGAGATAGACATTGCTGAAACCGGAAAGGTTGTTCAAGTGGGCGACGGAATTGCCCGTGTGTATGGAATGAACAACGTGATGGCTGGCGAAATGATAGAATTTCCCGGTGGAATTGTAGGAATGGCTTTGAACCTGGAAGAAGACAATGTTGGATGTATTATTTTTGGTGAAGGTGAAAAAATCAAAGAAGGCGATATTGCCAAACGAACCAAGAAAATTCTCCAGGTTCCGGTTGGAAAAGCAATGCTGGGACGCGTAGTAAATTCGCTGGGAGAACCAATCGACGGCAAAGGAAAAATTAAAGCCGAAGAACATAATCCTGTGGAACGCAAAGCTTTGGGTATTATTCAACGTCAGCCGGTAAAAGAACCACTGCAGACAGGACTCAAAGCTATTGACTCCATGGTTCCGATCGGTCGCGGTCAGCGAGAATTGATAATTGGGGACAGGCAGACTGGTAAAACAGCTATTGCAGTCGATACTATTTTAAACCAGAAAGATACCGACGTTATTTGTATTTATGTAGCAATCGGGCAGAAAAAATCTTCCGTAGCAAAATTGGTAAAAATCCTGGAACAGCATCAAGCCATGGAATATACTATCGTGGTTGCAGCCACTGCATCCGAATCAGCATCATTACAATATCTGGCACCATTTTCCGGTTGCACAATCGGAGAATTTTTCCGCGATAAAGGCAAACATGCTCTAATAATTTATGATGATCTTTCCAAACAGGCTGTTGCTTACAGAGAATTATCGCTGCTGCTGCGCCGTCCTCCCGGTCGTGAAGCTTATCCCGGCGATGTTTTTTATCTTCATTCCCGTCTTTTGGAGCGTGCTTCCAAATTGAACGAAAAATTGGGTGGCGGATCGTTGACAGCTCTTCCGATCATCGAAACTCAAGCTGATGACATTACTGCCTACATTCCTACGAACGTAATCTCGATCACAGATGGACAGATCTATCTGAGTACCAGATTATTCCATTCTGGAATCAGGCCAGCTATCAACGCCGGACTTTCCGTTTCTCGTGTGGGTGGGAGTGCTCAGATCAAAGCAATGAAAGCTGTTACCGGGCAAATGCGTTTAGACTTGGCTCAATATACAGAATTAGAAGCTTTTGCCAAGTTTGGTTCCGATCTGGATAAAGCAACTCAAGCTCAACTTCGTCGTGGTGAAAGATTGATTGAAATCCTAAAGCAAGATCAATACGAACCTCTTCCGATAGCTAAACAGATTTTTATTATCTTCATGGCAAACGAAGGCTATCTGGATGAAATCGAAAAAGGAAATGTAAAGAAAGTTGAAGAAGAACTTTTTAACACTTTGGATGCACAATACAAAGATTTCATGAAAGAACTGATCAAAGGAAAAATATCTGACGAAAATAAAGAAAAAATGCACGACATCTGCAAGAAAGTGATCGCAAAATTTTAATGGTAGAATGCAAGGAATGAAGAATTAATGGCTAACATTAAAGAGATTAAAACCAGAATTGAGAGCATCAAAAATACAAAGCAGATAACCAATGCTATGAAAATGGTAGCTGCTGCCAATCTGCGAAAAGCTCAGGACAGAATAGTTAAAGCCAGACCTTATGCAGATGTTATCGATGAAATGCTGCGTTCTATCAAACTGAAAAATGCTTCAAATTTACATCCGCTGCTGGAAGATTCGGAAAAAAATGATAAAACAGCTGTGATCATCGTAACTTCCGACCGAGGAATGTGTGGATCGTTCAATTACCAGATCATTAAAAAATCAATGGAATATATCCAAAAAAATCCCAAGACCGATATAATCTGCTTGGGTAAGAAAGGATATGATTATATCAAGAAGCGTTCAGATAAGATCATCAAACCTTATCTGAATCTTTTTAATGAAATGAATTTTGATATTTCTACCGATGTAGCAAATCAGATCACAAACCTATTTTTGGAACAGAATTATGATAGAATCGATGTGATTTACAATGAGTTTAAATCTGCAATTCAACAGGATATTATAGTAAAGCAACTGCTTCCAATTATGCCCACAGAAGATGAAGATATATCCAAGCTGGATTATATTTATGAACCTGATGAAGATACCATCATCGATGAGCTGGGAAGAAAATATATTCATGTGGAGATCTGGCGCATTATGCTGGAATCTTCTGCAGCTGAGCAGGGAGCCAGGATGACAGCAATGGATTCTGCTACCGAAAATGCATCCGAATTGATAGAATCACTTACATTAAAATACAACCGGGCAAGACAGGCTGCTATTACGACTGAAATAATTGAAATTGCTTCCGGAGCAGAAGCAATCCAAAAGTAAAATGAGATAAAATTATAAGAGGTATTTATGGTTGAAGGAAAAGTGATACAGGTTATCGGACCTGCTGTCGATGTAGAATTCCCGGAAGGTAAGCTGCCGGCAATATATAACGCACTAAAAATATCGAGAAAAGGTTTTCCGGACTTGATCCTGGAAGTACAAATGCATCTGGGAGAAAATAAGGTCCGAACCGTGGCAATGGATTCAACAGACGGTCTGGTTAGAGAACAGAAAGTTATTGATACTGGCGAATCGATTTCTGTTCCGGTAGGTGAAGAAGTTTTAGGAAGAATTTTGAACGTTGTTGGAGAACCGATCGACGAACAAGGAGAAGTGAAATCTAAAGAAAGATATCCTATCCATCGTCAAGCACCGGCATTTGAAAATCTTTCTACCGAAGAAGAAATTTTGGAAACAGGAATTAAAGTTGTGGATCTGATCGAACCTTATTCTAAAGGCGGAAAGATCGGACTTTTCGGTGGGGCAGGAGTTGGTAAAACAGTTCTCATTCAGGAATTGATCCGTAACATTGCTATCGAGCATGGCGGATTTTCTGTATTTTCCGGTGTGGGAGAACGTACTCGAGAAGGTAATGATCTCTGGCTGGAAATGAAAGAGTCAGGCGTTATCGATAAAACTGCTCTGGTTTTCGGGCAGATGAATGAACCTCCTGGAGCACGCCAGAGAGTTGGTCTTACAGGACTTACAATAGCTGAATATTTCCGCGATGTATCCAAAAAAGATGTCTTGCTTTTCATCGATAATATTTTCCGTTTTACTCAGGCAGGTTCAGAAGTTTCTGCACTTCTGGGAAGAATGCCGTCTGCAGTTGGATATCAACCAACTTTAGCATCAGAAATGGGTGAATTGCAGGAACGAATTACTTCTACAAAAGACGGATCGATCACCTCAGTTCAAGCTATTTATGTTCCGGCAGACGACTTGACGGACCCGGCTCCGGCAACTACGTTTTCACATCTTGATGCGACAACAGTATTGGATAGAAGAATTGTGGAATTGGGAATTTATCCGGCAGTTGATCCACTCAGTTCTACAAGTAGAATTCTCGATCCCAAAGTTATCGGAGAAGACCATTATTTTGTGGCACGTGAAACACAAAGAATAGTTCAAAAGTATAAAGATCTTCAGGATATTATTGCAATCTTGGGAATGGATGAACTTTCCGAGGAAGATAAAATTACCGTAAATAGGGCAAGGAAACTGGAAAGATTTTTCTCACAACCGTTCTTTGTAGCAGAAGAATTTACCAATACTCCCGGAGTTTATGTTCCGCTCAAAGAAACAATTGCGGGTTTTAAAGCAATTATTGATGGAGATTGTGACAGCTGGCCCGAACAGGCATTTCTTTATGTAGGAAATATAGAGGCTGCTGAAGAAAAGGCAAACAAATTTTCAAAGAAATCTCAGCATAAAGTGGAAAAACAAAATTCTTCGGAAAAAGATGAAAAAAAATCTGATGAAGAATCTGTTAGCGAATCTTCAGACAGAGCAAAAAAAGAGAAAGTAGAAAAAGAAGAAAAGAATAAAGATAAAAAGAAATCTACTTCCAAAGCGAAATCAAAAAAATCACCAATTAACAAAAATAAAAAGAAATAGGCATTTTACTGTATGGCAAAAATAAAATTGGAGATTATTCAACCGGTTAAAAAGAAGATCGAGGGCGAGTATGATCATGTCATCGTGCCAGGAGTAGATGGTGATTTCGGCATCATGGAAAATCATACTCCATTCATAACCAAAATAAGACCTGGAATTTTACAACTTTTCAATAATAGAAGTTCGGAAGAATATGCTGTCCACGACGGATTCGTAACCGTTGATGACAATATCGTTAAAATCGTTTGTGATGTTATCGAACATCGATCGGAAATAGATAAAACCAGAGCAGCATCAGCAAAAAAACGAGCTGAAAAGAGATTAAAAAGCAATCAAGAAGATACAGATTTTAGAAGAGCAGAATTTGCCCTGAAAAGATCACTGGTCCGCTTGGAAGTTATCGAGAAATAGTAAATGAAGAAAATAAATAATTTGCAGGGTGGCAAGTTGTCACCCTTGTTTTGTATAAAAAAGTTTTATTTTCTATGTGTTCTTTTATTATTTTCATTTTATCTGTTTTCTCAAAATATCCAAACTGATGTAAAACAAGACGGCAATAAAAAAGTTGACAGCAACAAATATAAACAAATAGAAAATGTAGACGATAATGAAAATAACAAGAATGAAAAAAATAAATCACTGCGAGAAGATTTCATTCAAGGCTTATATTTAACAGCTTACAAGGCTGCAACAAATGACTTTCATAAAATTTTAGACCAGGCACAAGAGGCTGGCATTAACACGGTCGTTTTCGATCTCAAGAACATGAATGGAGACGTTTTCTTTTCAATGCCTCAAAATTCGTTTCTAACGAACGAAAATCTTAAACCGATAATTGATATTCCAAAAGTGGTTAACGTGCTTCATTCGCGAAATATGAAAGCCGTTTCCAGAGTGGTTATGTTCCACGATGAATACAATGCAGAACGCGATTCCACTTTGAGAGCCGCAAATTCTGATGGAACTGCCTGGGTTGAAAGTGAAAGAAGAGGACCTTCCTGGATGGATTCTTCAAATCCAAGGGTACAAGAGTATCTTTTTAGTCTTATAGAGCAAATTGCAAAATCTGGTGTTGATGAAATCCAGATGGATTATGTGAGATTTCCTACTCAGGGACATTCTGGTGATGCAATCTTTTATTTTCAAAGAGAAGATTATGAATATGCCAGATATGATTCACTTTATATTCTTCGAGATCGAGATGATATAATTTTAGAATTCGTAAAAAATGTAAAAGCAATTTGTGATAAGTACAATGTTTCTCTTGCTGCCGATGTGTTTGCAATTGTCGCCTGGCAGAGAAATGCCGATATCAAGTCAACCGGGCAGAATATAGGGTATTTATCAAAATACTTGGACAAGATCCATCCAATGATCTATTCATCACATTTTGCAGATAATTTTAGCTATAGAAAGAATGTTCCGAACGAAGTCTATCATTTAATGTATAAAGGTACTAAACTAACCATGGAACATGCTCAATCTGGATGTAAGGTTATTCCATACATCCAGGCAAATTCCTGGAAAGTAAATTACAAAGAAGAATATATGCATTCCCAGATTCAAGCAATAAAAGATCTGGGAGCTTCGGGATATATCCTCTGGAACTCTTCTAACAGGTACGAAAAAACACTAACCTGGATAAAGAATTTTAATTATCCAAATTAGTGTTTCACGTGAAACGTAAAATTTAGTTTAATACTTTTTTTATTAAAGCATGCTCGACTTCTTCAGCTGTTTCTGCTTCTAATAGATGTTTAAGATTTTCCTCATTCATTAATAGTTTGGAAATATAAGATATTGAAAACAGATGTTGAACATCATCATGTAATAAAAGCAGAAAAAATAATTTTACAGGTTTATTATCGATCGCATCGAATTCAATCTCATCTTTTGATCGGCCAAATAGAATTGAGGGTTTCTTAATCTTAGATGGATGGAAATGACGTGGATGTAATAAAGCAATCCCTTTTCCTATAGCTGTCGAAACAAGTTCCTCTCGTGCTACAACAACTTGATATAACCAGCGATGATCTTTTACGATTTTCAATTCTTTGGCTTTCTTTGCCATCTCTGCTATTGCTTCATATTTATTATCAGCATGAAAATCTAAAAAAACGTTTTTCACTTTAAAATAATCTGAAAATCTGCAGACTGATCTTTTTAAGGCAAGTTGTTCAACTTCCCGTTCGTTCAAATTTGCCAGCCATTCATCAACTTCAGCTTTTTGAATTTGATATGTATTCCCTTTCTTTGAAGCCTTGAATACTTTTGATTTGATCATTTCCTTCACAACGGAATCGGTGACTTTAAGGAAATTTGCTGCTTGTTTCAGTGTTAAATAATCTTTTGCCATTACTACTCCTTAATTTATTATTTCTTATGCGTTTGTAGGAATATGGAATTTTTCTGTCAAGTAGAACGAGTAATTTCTTGACAGAATCGGGCTCATTGAATTGCTAATACCATGAAAAATGTAATAATAATGCTTGTTTTATCGCTTCTGGCAGGATGTTCATATTCTGTGTATTCCAGCGGAATGCCGCATCTGAAAACAATATCAGTAAAATCATTTCAGAACAGTTCTACCGAATATGATCTGGAAGAAGAAATTTATATAAAACTTTCGGATAAGTTTTCTAATGATGGCAGGCTTTCTATTGTTACAATGTCTCCAGATTGTATTTTAGAAGGCGAAATTATGGATTATTCTAATGAAGTTCAGAATTATGGTGGCTCAACGATCGATGCCTACAAAGTTCAAATTCTTTTTAATATTACATTTACAGATCTTGTAAAAAACAAAATTATCTGGCAAAATAGTTCTCTTTTGCTTTCGGAAGTTTATTCTGCATCAGATACAAATATAACCTATAAAACTGAAGAAGCTGCACAGCAGAAGATATTCGATGATCTTTTTGATACAATTATAAAGAACTCTCTGGAAGAATGGTAAGAATCAATAAATTCCTGGCTCAGTGCAACCTTGGATCTCGCAGAAAAGTTGAAGAATTCATACTTGCGGGAAGAGTAAAAGTTAACGGCAAAATAACAAAAGAACTTGCAATAGAGATCGATGAAGAAAATGACAAAGTTGAATTTGATAATAAAATAATATCGATTGCTTCCAAAAAATATTATCTGATTTTGAATAAACCGAAAAAATATCTCGTTACTGCAAAAGATGATTTTGGGCGAAGTACAGTTTTTGATCTTGTTCCTGATTTCGGAGTTCATTTGTTCTCGGTTGGCAGGCTCGATTATATGAGTGAAGGATTGCTTATTCTTACCAATGATGGTGATTTTGCCGATGAAATTATGCATCCCAGAAACAAATTGCCCAAGTTGTACAAGGTAACTGTAAAAGGATACATAACTAATTCGGTAGTTCAACGATTACGAAATGGTGTTGTAATTTCGGGATACAAAACAAAGCCTGCAAAGGTGTTCATCAAATCCAGGAATTCTCAAAAAACAATTCTCAAGATCACTATTTCGGAAGGTAAAAAAAGACAAATCAGGAAAATGATTAAAACTATTGGTTCCGAAGTAATAGATTTAAGAAGATTGCAGATCGGCGATTTGAGGTTAAGTAAGCTTCCAATCGGAATGTGGCGTCATTTGAATAAAAAAGAGATATATACCTTGAAAAATTACAATATGGAGAATAAATAGATTATGAAAATTGGAATTATTGGACTGCAAAACTCGGGGAAAACTACAATCTTTAATGCTTTAACCGGGCAGGAATTGGAAACGACTCCATACTCTCTCCAAAAAGCTGAACCGAATTTGGGAATCGTAGAAGTACTGGATGAAAGAATAACAAAACTTTCTGAGATGTATGATCCTAAAAAAACGATTTACGCGACAATTGAGTACATTGACTTTGCCGGATTCTCATCTGAACAGGATTCTTCTGAACCAATTCCTGCAAACATTTTAGCTTTGGCAAAAACAACAGATGCTCTTGCTGTTATTGTAAGAAATTTCAGTAATAATCTTGCTGATGAAATATCGAAACTTTCTGCTCTGGAACAGATAGAAACGTTAGAATCTGAGCTTATTATGAGCGATCTTATAATTGCTGAAAATAGAAAGGAAAATATTGAATTAAGCAAAAAAAGAGGTGTCAAAGAAGCTGCACTGTTAATAGAGGAAAAAGCTATTGAAAAGGTAATTAGTCATCTGGAAAATGAAAATCCGCTGAGGACACTTGATTTGGAGTTGAATGAAAAAAAAGCAATTCGTGGATTTCAATTTATCAGCCAAAAACCAATGATGATCATTTTGAATTCTGATGAAGATAATTATGGTAAGAACGAAGAAATAATTTCAGAAATAGAAAAGAAATATAAAGCAATTGAATTTGCCGGAAATTTTGAAATGGAACTGTCGCAACTTCCTGAAGACGAAGCAGCAGAATTCATGCAGGATATGGGAATTTCACAATCAGCAAGGAACAGGCTTACAAAGCTATCTTACGACATTCTTGGAAATATCAGCTTCTTTACAGTTGGTAAAGATGAAGTTCGTGCCTGGACCATTGAAAAAGGGCAGAATGCGGTAGAAGCTGCAGGAAAAATTCATACCGATCTGGCTCGTGGTTTTATTCGAGCGGAATGTTTTTCCTATGAAAATCTGATAGAAGCTGGAAGCGAAAAAGTGCTTAGAGAAAAGGGGCAATTCAGACTGGAAGGGAAAAATTATATTGTCAAAGATGGAGACATAATTTCAATTCGCTTCAGTGTATGATTTGGAGCTAAAATGAAAAAAGAACAAAAAACAAAAGAAGTAAATAAGAATATTCAAAAACCAATTTTTGGTATTATCCTGATGCTGCTTTCCATTTTGTTTTTGGTGGCAATAACTGTTGATACCACACAATTGATCTTCGATTACAAAATTTTGCACGAAACAGGATTATCATTTTTCAAATTTATCAAACTTGAATTTCCACCAGTGTCAAATCCAATTGGTCCATTTGGTGTTTTTTTTGGATTCTGGATGGTTACAATTTTTGGAAAATTCCTTAGTATATCATTGCTTTTGGCACTTGCACTATTTGGTTTTTTTATTAGTTTCATCAAAGAAAATCATCCTATTCAGAAGATCCTCTTGTTCCTTGCTTTTGCATTTTTCTTGAATATAGACATTTTTATTTTATCAACAAAATCACTGAATTATGCTGGTAGAATTCCCTGCTTTGTTTATCAATTTTTACTTCGAATTTTCCACAATACAGGAACTTTTATAATAAGTTCTGTAGTCGTAATTATATGTTTGATTTTTATCTTTGAATTGAAGAATTGGAAAATTTTCTTTATAGGAATCGGAAAAGTGATTTCAGCGATTTTCAAATTTATTCAAAAACTATTTTCCAAAAAAGAGAAGAAAGAAAAACCTGTAAAAATTAAGAAGCCCAAGAAGAAAAAAGAGAAGAAAAAGAAAGAACCGATTGTTCCCAGAATTCGAGATCATGCAGCTAAAGAAGATACAAAAGAGCAACCGAAAACAAAACCGAAAATTAAGCCGCGTGATCTTACTCAGGATAAAGGCGAAGTTCCAGATGAACCGACGCGTGAATATGAAAAACCGCTGATCGAAGATTTTCTGACCAGTGTTCAACCCAGTCGAAAAGCCAGGGAAGAAATAGAGAAGAACATCAAGATGATATCGCAGATACTGATCGAAAAACTGGCAGAATTTGGCGTGGAAGCAGAAGTTATTAATGTGAATATCGGGCCAATTATTACACAGTATGAAATAAAACCGGCGCCTGGAGTTAAAGTCAATAAATTCCATGCTTTAGCCGACGATCTTGCTTTAGCAATTAAAGCTACCAGCATTCGAATTCAAGCTCCGATCCCCGGCCGTGGTCTGGTGGGAATTGAAATTCCCAATGTGAATCGAGACACCATTTATCTAAAAGATATCCTGCTATCCGATGAAATGAAGAAACTGGATGGCGTTCTCACTTTTGGTTTGGGAAAAGATATTTCCGGAAAACCAGTTGTGGCTGATCTGGCAAAAATGCCTCACTTACTTATTGCTGGTGCTACTGGTTCAGGAAAAAGTGTGTGCGTTAATTCCATTATCTGCAGCCTGCTTTTCCGCACAAATCCCGATCAATTGCGCTTGATCCTGATCGATCCAAAACGGATCGAGCTTTCCGGTTATGAAGGAATTCCGCATCTGGTGCAGGAAGTTGTAACGGATAACGAAGAAGCACTGATAGCTTTGAATTGGGCTGTTGCCGAAATGGATCATCGCTATGCGCTTTTGCAAAAATACAAAGTTAAAGGATTGATTTCTTATAATGCCAAAGTTAAGAAATTGAAGGACAAAGATCCTGAACTTGAAGATGATCCACTGCCATTTGTGGTGATCGTGGTGGATGAACTTGCCGATCTCATGATGACAGTTGGTCGCGATATTGAACGCCCGATTACACGTTTGGCGCAAATGGCTCGTGCAATTGGAATTCATCTGATTCTGGCAACGCAAAGACCATCCATAAAAGTTATCACCGGTGTAATCAAAGCAAACTTTCCCTCGCGAATTGCTTTCAAAGTTTCTTCCAAGATAGATTCACGAGTTATCATCGATACAAACGGCGCTGAAAAACTTCTGGGAATGGGTGACAGCTTGTTCATGCCGCCCGGAAAAGGGCAAACCGAAAGAATTCACGGAGCTTTCATTTTACCACAGGAAATCCTCGATCTCATCGAATACCTGAAAACTCAACCCAAACCGGAAAAGGAGATCAAAATTATCGATGATGAACAGCCGCTTCTCGGTGAATTCCAATATGATGATGAACTTTTCCCGGAAGCTGCAGTCTGTGTTGTTACTGCCGGACAGGCTTCAGTTTCTATGCTGCAGCGGCATTTTAAGATCGGTTACGCTCGAGCCGGAAGACTTGTCGATATGCTGGAACAGGCTGGAATTGTAGGACCTCATGTAGGCAGTAAATCACGAGAAGTTCTGGCAACTGAAGAGGATATGAAAATTTATGGCTACATTCCCGATGAGTAAATTATTCCTGGTTCTAATTTTAATAGCTTCAATTTCATTTTGCCGGGCAGATGAGCTGGACGATATCTACGATGCAATCCTGATAAAATATTCCAAAGTAAAGTTTTACGAAGCAGAATTTGAACAGGAAAATTATTGGAAAAGTATTGATGTAACTCAATCTTCACATGGCATGATCTATTTCGATGTCGATAATTTCCTGATGAAATATGAACAACCGGAAGGGCAGATTCTGTTTATTCAGAATGATACAGTAACCATTTATGATGCTGCCACAAATCAAGCGATGATCTCAAATAATATGAATATCGAATTACGTCCGGTAAATCTGATCTCGGAATATTGGGAAAGTTCCGATAAAAAATTAAATTTTTCTGAAAACGATTTAACTAAGATCACTTTGAAAACAGAGATAAATGAGACAATAACTTTACTTCTGGAAGATCATATTTTAGCAGAACTCACGATTCATGATGAGGATGAAAATTTCGTTTTGTATAAATTCAAAAATGCCAAAATCAACGAGCAACTTCCTGCCGGTGTTTTTGATGTAGAACTTCCTGAAGATGCAAATATTATAGATAATCGAGTAAACAAATAAACGGAGAATTTAATGATAGCTTTAATTATGGCTGGCGGAGTTGGAACGCGTTTTTGGCCGCTCAGCAGAGAATCCAATCCTAAGCAGTTTTTGAATATTTTATCGGATCGATCAATGATCCAGATGACCGTGGATCGTTTGACTTCCAAAATAAAAATGGAGGATATTTTCATCGTTACAGCTGCCTCGCAAGTGGAACTGACCAAACAGCATTTACCGGAATTGCCGGAAGAAAATATTATTATCGAACCTTTTGGCATGAATACAGCTCCCTGTATTGCGCTCAGCGCGTCATATCTGGCTCGTAAACATAAAAAAACAGAAAGTATGATAGTTTTGCCAGCAGACCATTTAATTGCCCTGAAAGATGATTTTCTGGCTTCCCTGCAAATAGGGGAAGAATCGGCAAATTTGGATAATCTGGTTACGTTTGGAATTAAACCGAATTATCCGGCTACAGGTTACGGTTACATCGAAGCCGGAAAGAAGATCGATGAGCAGAGATTTTTTGTGAAACAATTTAAGGAAAAGCCTGATATGGAGACAGCTCAGCAGTTTCTGGAAGCAGGAAATTTTTTCTGGAACAGCGGCATGTTCATGTGGAAGATCGAGACGATCCTGCAAGCTTATAATGATTATCTTCCCAAAGTTAATTCCATTTTAAAAGAAGTTAATGCAAAATGGGACAAAGTTGGATTATCAGCCGATTTCAGCGAAGAATACAAAAAAATGCCCAAAATCCCAGTCGATATCGGAATTATGGAACAGGCAGAAAAACGTGTGGTAATCCCTGTAGATTACGGTTGGAGCGATGTGGGCAGTTGGAAAGCACTTTACGATATTTCCCAAAAAGATGAAAATGAAAATGTGCTCAAAAGTGATTCTGAAATCATTGAAAGCAAAAATAATTACGTGAATTCAGCTAAATTTGTATCCTTGATTGGAGTGGAAAATCTGGTCGTAGTTGAAAGTGAAGATGCACTTTTGATAGCAGATAAAGATAAAAGCGAAGACGTGAAGAAAATCGTTGAAAAACTAAAAAATAACAAAAAGAAAAAACTTTTATAAATCCCCTCTTGAGAGGGGTGCGGCTTTAGCCGCGGGGTGTGTTTTCTTACTTGTCACCCTGAGCTTGTCGAAGGGTATGGCATTAAAAAAAAACAGGTTCCTTTCCATTAGATCGGGAAGGATTTTTCTTCTTGACTCAATTCATTTAAAATCAATACATTGTAAGTAGAATTTTTTTTGGAGAAAAAATACTACATCTAACATTGGATGAAGGAGTGAATTGTGAAGAGATTTCTTTGGATATTAATTTTATTTCCCCTCATACTTTTTGCTGAAACTCACATTCCCGCTGGTCCTGTTTCCGGCACTTGGGATTTCGCAGGCTCACCTTATCTCATCGATGGTGAAATTGAAATTCCCAATGGACAAACTCTCATAATCGATCCGGGATGTCTGATCGAGTTTCAAGGGCATTACAAATTTAATGTTCAGGGAAGATTGCTGGCAGTTGGAACAGAACAGGATTCGATCAGGTTTACAGTTGCTGATACGACAGGATTCAGTAATTTCAATTCTACTGATGGCGGCTGGCATGGAATACGATTAGAAAACACTCCCGCAACGAATGACTCATCTAAAATAATATATTGTATTTTGGAAAATGGGAAGGCAATGGGTGATGTTCCTGAGGATAGAAAAGGTGGGGGAATTTACATTTTCGATTATTCAAAAATAGAGTTTTCAAATAATTTAATCCAGAATAATTATTCAGAAGCTTTTGGCGGAGGAATGTTAGTTTTTAATAGTGAAATGGTTATTAAAAACACAAAAATTTGTAATAATTTTAATTATGGAATTTACGGTCTTGGAAGTAAAATTGAAAATTGCATAGTTTCTAACAATCTGGGAGGTGGAATTTGTGGAATTGATACAATTAAAAATTCAAAAATATTTGATAACCAGGATGTTGGAATTGAAAGTTGTGAATTACTAATAAGTAGTGAAGTTTACGATAATCTATATGGCATTGAATCATTTTGGCAAAATTGTTCAGTAATAAATTCTTTAATCTATAACAATAATATTGGAATGGTGTTTTGGGATGATGAGTGTTATGTTAACTGCGTAATAAGTAATTGTACTTTTGCAAATAATGTAAGTGGGTTAAATGTCGATGGGATGGGGCAATGGAATGCAACAGATGTTATTATCACAAATTCTATTTTTTTTAATGATGATGATTTCCATTTAATTGGCTATGGGATTACAGCTACTGCATCATATTGTCTTTTTTCAGAAGAGCCTACCGGTTTCTCATCTTTGCAGCACATGTTATATTCCGATCCTTCTTTTGTTGATCCGGCAAACAATGATTTCCATTTGGAATCCTATTCCCCCTGTTTAAATAACGGCACTCCCGACACAACAGGATTGAATCTTCCCGAATATGATTTGGATGGCAATCCCCGCATTTACCAAGGAACTTATCCTATTATTGATCTTGGTTGCTACGAATACCAGGACGATCCTTCACAATTTCCGGCAATAACTATTCAGAATGATAATATCGAATTCGAAAACTGGTCACCAACCAGCGGAAATTCACCATCTCAGGAATTCATAATCTTTAATACAGGCATGGAAAACCTAAGTATTACCTCTATCGAATCACCCGATGGTTTTCTAATTCGACAGTCAGGAACTTATGTTCAATCTCTTCCGGGTTTTGAATTACTTCCTGCAACAAACAGCCAGATTGAAGTAGTTTTTGCTCCTTCTTCTACTGGAATGTATTCTGACGAAATTCATATTTATTCCAATGCTGTTAATGGAAGTGATGCAACCGTACAAGTTTCGGGTGAATCTGATGATGATTACCATATTGCTGCAAATATTTTGTCTGATACCATTTGGGATTATGATACAGTGATTGTTCATAATAACATATCAGTTTATCAAGGAATAAATTTAGAAATTCTTCCAGGCACAACAATTAAATTCAATTATTGCAGCATGGATATTTATGGAAATCTGATTGCTGAAGGGGAAGAAGATAACATTATTACTTTTACAGGAAATACAATTTGGAAGGGTATAAGAATCATATCTCCGAATGAAGCACCAATCATTGAGTTTTGCAAATTTGAAAAAGTTAGAAATAATAGTGGTAACTTAGTCACTTTATATTTGAATGATTGCCCAAATACTGTTGTTTCAAATAGCATTTTCTACGATAATAGGAATGTGACAGCCCCAGCTTGTTTAAATATTACTGATACAAATGTCGAAATCAATAATTGCCTTTTTGATAGTAATGTTTCCTCTCATTATGAATATAATTATGGACAACCACCCTGGGGAGGTGAAGAAGCTGCCATAAAGACTGTTAATTGTACAGTTAGCATAAATAGTTCAAAATTTGTTAATAACTACTCAGGATGGGGTGATGGTGGATCACAGAGCATTATTAATTGCGAATCTAATATTGAAAATTTGAAGATAATAAACTCACTTTTTGGAAATAACTCCTCTGCCTGTCTAATCTCTTCAAATGCCGGATTGGAATTTACAAATTGTGTTTCAGGCGCGGATCAAGGATACATATTTTATTGGGAATATTTGTCTGTAATTAATTCAATTCTTTGGAATGATGATGAAACTTTTCTAAATGTTTGGCACTATGGAACCGTTGCTGATATCTTGCATTCTGATATTAGAGGAGGTCAAAACGCGTTTTATCAAAACAATACTATTAACTGGTTGGAAGGTAACATCTCTTCCGATCCTCTCTTCATCGATCCTGATAATGGAGATTATCGTTTACTTGCCGATTCTCCCTGCATCAATGCCGGAACTCCAGATACAACTGGTTTAAATCTTCCTGCTTACGATCTGGATGGCAATCCCAGAATTTACGATGGAACAATTGACATGGGTTGCTACGAATGGCAGGGAACTCCCATAAATAGTGAGGAGTTACCAGTTGTGAGTTATGGGTTGAGTAATTTCCCCAATCCATTCAATCCTTCCACCACAATTGAGTTCAATTTACCTCAAAATTATGAAAGTGCAAAAATAGAAATTTACAATATCATAGGACAAAGAGTAAAATCATTGCCTGTCATCCTGAGCGATGCGCAGCATCGTATCGAAGGATCAGGCACGCCAAATAATTATTCAGTAGTTTGGAACGGTTCAGATTCAAACAACAAACTCGTTTCTTCTGGAATATACTTTTATCAACTGAATGTGGATGGCAAAGTAAAGAAAACTAAGAAAATGATGCTAATTAAATAAAACCCTTGACCTAACTAAATTTGGACTTAATTTAGTCGCAGGAGGTTGAGATGAAATATAGTGAAGCCATAAAACCAATCAGTTATCTAAAAGCAAATGCTGCCAAAATATTGAAAGAAATCTCTAAAACACGTTCTCCGCTTATTATTACACAAAACGGAGAAGCTAAAGCTGTGTTGCAGGATATCAAAGAATACGAAGAAATGAAAGAAACTTTGGCCTTATTAAAAATACTAGCATTGGGAGAAGAATCAGTAAGAAAAGGTGAGGTTAAATCTGCTGATGAAGTTTTTTCTGAGATTGAAAAAAAGATAGAAAATGATCAAAAATAAAGAGCTTATTTTCACCAAACAAGCTGAAGATGATCTTCATTCAATATACGATTACATTAAAAATAACGATTCAGCTGATGCTGCTCAAAAAATATACTATTCTATTAAAGATAAATGTACAAAGTTAAAAAGTTTCTCAAATATCGGACATATACCACCAGAATTAGAAATTCTTTCAATTTACAATTATTTTGAAATCAACTTTAAGCCATATAGAATAATTTATAATATTACCAAGAGGGAAGTAATAATTTTTGGCATTTTTGATGGTCGTAGAAATTTATCGGATATTTTAGCTAAAAGATTGTTGAAGTAGATTTATCTAATTTATTCGCATAAAAATACCCTCCCTTACTTACCGGTCAGCTTTTGGTACATTCTATCAATAATTCTATAGTTCTTGACTTCTACTAAACGAAAATTTCCCTTAATCACATGAAATGGAAATTTGATAATAAACCTGACAATGACGAAGCTGTCATCAATACTTTTCAGTATTTTCTGCGATTAAAAGCTCTCTACCGCCAGGGCTGGCTGCAGCGCAATGTTCCCGATATTAAAACCGAATCTGTTGCCGACCATTCTTTTGGAATTGCCATGCTTGCCCTTCTACTTTGTCCTCCAGAATTGGATAAATTAAAAGTTCTGGAAATTGCTCTTCTGCATGAAACCGGTGAATGTATAATTGGCGATCTTACTCCCTGGGATAATTTGACAGAAGAAAAAAAAAGTGAAATGGAAAAAAATGCAGTAATCAAAATCTTAAGCAATCTTCCGGACGACAAAAGACTGATCTCACTCTGGGAAGAATTTGAATATGAAACAACAGAAGAAGGCAAATTCGTGCGGCAGCTGGATAAACTTGAAATGGGTTTGCAGGCAGAAATTTACGAGAAATTTGGTGAAAATGATGCTAAAGCTTTACTGGAATCTGCACATCAGAAAGTTACGGATGAGAAGCTGAAAAAGTATCTTAAAAAATTAGATTAACCTTTTCCCAATTTCTCTCCTTCCTTAAGCAAAATAAAAAACACCACAGCCACAAAAATAACGCACAAAAGAGCTGTATCCGTAAAATTATTGATTTCCAAAGTATCGGCATTGAAAATTGTTTTAAAATCGGTAGAATCGTTCATGAGGCCATGAAAAGCAATTCCGATTAAAATGCTGCCACCCAATCGATTATAAAAGTATGTGATCACGATCGAATACAAAATACACATCAAAGTAAAAACGAAATAGAAGGTTATAAAATCAAGAAATGGTGTAAAGTTAAGTTTTACCGGAATGTGCCACAAAGACCAGATAGTTCCAAGAATTATGCTCGCTTTCAGCGGACTCCATTTTTTCTGTAATCTGGGTAATGCAAAACCGCGCCAGCCGATCTCTTCCATCAAACCTCCGCCATCGAAAAACAAGCTGGTAATAAAGAGAAAAATCATTTCCCACCCAGAATAAACAGGATGAATTTTCAAAAGATTAGAAGTTTCCACATCACTGACATAATTGCGCAAAAAAGAATAAACGAGATTTATCCCAACAGCCAAAAGAATTGCCTGTAACCAAATTGAAACCCCCTTCCTTAAGGAAATCTTAGAAGACCAGAATCTGAATCTGCTGAATAGCTCTTTGAGGCCTTGTTTTTTCTTTAAAATATAAGAAATTATGAGAGCGGAAATCGAAGCGGTAGCCGGCCATAAAAGTAGAATCAAAGCATACCAGATTCCACCGTGAACTTTCAGAGCGATCGGTATAGAATATAAGATATTTGTGTTGTAACCTTTGCCTTCTGTAACTGCATCGATATCACTGCCAAAATTTGGAAAATGTGTAAATACTAAAAAACCATACGGTATAACAAGAACAGCAAGAATTATAGCTAACAACCAGAAGCTGAGAACTGGCCTTTTTTCAAGGCAGTTTTTCAAATTCATAAACTCTCCCCAAATAATCAAAGGTTCTGTAACACAAAACCTTCTTTTTTTTACGTTAACTAATTATTTTCTATACAAATATACCATAGTGGGAAAATCTCCCCCAAAAAATTAGAGTCCAGGCCAATTCCTGAGAGAGATAATCCCATGAAAATTAT
>JAIPJH010000023.1 GCA_021734245.1 Candidatus Cloacimonadota bacterium
CAATAATTTTCATGGGATTATCTCTCTCAGGAATTGGCCTGGACTCTAATTTTTTGGGGGAGATTTTCCCAGCATGATTTATTTGTATAGAAAATAATAAGTTAGAGTAAAAAAAAGAAGGTTTTGTGTTACAGAACCAGCAAGTACGAAAGGAGGAAACATGACAAAAAAAGATAAAAGCAGAATCTTTTCCGGGATCGTTTTGATACTTCTGGGAATTTCGCTTTCTGGAGTGAATATTTTTAATGGATTTGGTGAAAACAGTATCTTGCTGTTGATTGGTGGATTATTCATCGCCTGGTATTTTTACAGTAATGCTTATGGACTTCTCATTCCCGGCTGCATTCTGGCTGGAATGGGATTAGCATCTTTTGACGGGCATCATTTCTGGAATTCACCTCATAACACCCAATTGGGTTTAGGTCTTGGTTTTATAGCAATTTACATCATCGATAGAGTGCACACAGGAAGAAGTCACTGGTGGCCCTTGATACCAGGTGGAATTATCACGCTTTCCGCTCTCAGTCATGGAGCTTTTGGCATTAGAATTGAAATGGCTTTATTTTGGCCTGTTGTCCTTATTCTTATCGGAATCTGGATCATTGGAAAATCTACAGGTCTGATACATAAGAAGAAAGAAAATGAAGAAATTCGTCCATTGAATAAAGATGAAAATAAATAAAAAAGTCTTAATACCAATCGCCAACGGAACAGAAGAACTGGAAGCTGTTGCTATTATCGATACACTTCGTCGCAGCGGAGCAGAAGTGGTTGTAGCTTCCATACAAGAGAAAATAATCACCGGAAGCTGTAAAACCAAAATAATTGCAGATAAATTGATCTCAGAATGTAAAGAAGAAGACTGGGATTTGATAGTATTGCCAGGTGGATTGCCCGGTTCAGAATACCTGCGAGATTCAAAGGAACTTACAACTCTTCTGAAGAAACAGGCTGCATCAGGAAAATTGTATGCTGCCATTTGTGCGGCTCCGGTTATTGTTCTACAACATCATGGACTGCTGGAAGGTAAAAAAGCGACCGTAAATCCAGCCTTGGCTGACAAAATGAAGAACAAAGCACATCTGAAAGAAAGAGTAGTTGTGGACGACAATTGCATTACCAGTCAGTCTCGTGGAACAGCTTTAGAATTTGCTGTAAAACTGATCGAACTTTTAATCGATAAAGATAAAGCAGATGAGATTGCTGAAAAAATGTTACTTCTCCAAAGCTGAAAAGGATTTACTGACAAATCAGTTGACAGCATAACTACCCGAAAAAAAATGCATTTTTGAAATTTTAATTAATATATATTTGTAGGAGATAGATGATGAAAAAAGGAATTCACCCTAAGTATGAAAAGGTTACAGTAACCTGTTCCTGTGGCAATACTTTTGAAACAAAATCGACAAGCAAGAATATTGAGAAGGTTGAAATTTGTTCTCAATGCCATCCTTTCTATACTGGTAAGCAGCGTAAACTTGCCAAAGAAGGACGTATAGAAAAATTTAACCAAAAATATAGTAAAGTTAACAAATAGCTAAAGAAGATTTTTTCGCACCACAATTGTATTTATTCTATGATTGTGGTGCGTTTTTATATAATATAAAATGAAAAATATAATTCGTCTTCCTGACGGTTCTCTTGGCTTTATTTGGAAAGGATCTCGTGAAAGTTCTTTCAGCTTTACATCGGATTTTGTAACTGAGATTCTTCAGAATGACGAAATTAAATAAAAATGGTAAATTTAATGAAAAATAAACAAAACTCTGAACAAAAAAAAGAAATCCAGGTTGGTGGTCAGGCAGTTATCGAAGGTGTGATGATGCGTGGGCCAAAATATCTGGCAACGGCTGTGCGCCGTAAAGACAAAAGTATCGAGATCAAAAAGCAGAAATTTGATTCTAAAACCAAGCAGAACAAGTTTTTTGGTTTGCCTATTATTCGAGGTTTTGTATCACTGGTAGAAATGATGATCATCGGTATTGGAACTCTTAGTTTTTCTGCTTCAAGAGCAGAATTGGACTGGGAAGATAAAGACAAAGAAAAGAAAAAGAAAAAATCTGAATCACGAGAAAAAACCGAAGAAATTTTCAGTTATATATTCGCTTTTGGTTTAGCATTTTTACTTTTTGCCTTCCTGCCCTACCGCATTGCCGAATGGCTGAATCTGGGTAAACAGAATATCTATTTCAATCTATTTGCTGGAGCAATCCGTATAATATTTTTTGTTCTCTACGTTTGGTTAATCAGCCTTATGAAAGATGTGAAGCGCATTTTTGAATATCATGGAGCCGAACATAAATCTGTATTTGCCTACGAAAGTGATACCGATCTTTCATTGGAAAGTATTCAAAAATTTGGAACTCAACATCCCCGCTGCGGAACCAGTTTCATGTTTTTTGTTTTACTTATTTCTATTTTAGTATTTTCCATCGTGGATACTCTGGTTGCCTATTTTTGGAAGACTCCAACTTACATTGTCAGATTAGCTTATCATATTTTAATGATCCCTTTCATTTCAGGAATTTCTTACGAAGTACTGAAACTTTCCGGTAAGAATATCAAGCATCCTCTGGTAAAATTGATGACAGCACCCGGACTTGCTTTGCAGAAAATCACTACCCAGCCACCCGATAACGAGCAGGTGGAAGTAGCTGTGATCGCTATGAAATGTGCTTTGGAAATGGATATTTCCGAATATGAAAATGTTACTTTTATCGAGGAAAATAAATGATCCCGGAAGAAAGAATAAAAGAAATTAAAGCTGAATATGAAGAATTGAAAGTGGATATCATGGATCCCGGTAAAATGTCGGATCGCAGATATTACAGCAAGATTTCCAGGCAATTCAAATATCTGGAAGAAATTCTTCAATGCTATAAAGTTGTAAAGGAGCTGGATAAATCACTTACCGAAACCAAGGAAATGATCCAAAATGAATCCGATCCTGAAATGAAGGAACTGGCCCGTGAAGAAGTAGAAAATCTGGAAGCGAAATTCAACAAGAAATTTGAAGAATTGAAAGATCTTTTAGCACCTCGCGATCCTAACGACGACAAAGATGCGATCGTGGAAATTCGTGCTGGATCTGGTGGTGATGAAGCTGCAATATTTGTAGCAGATCTCTACCGGATGTATTGCTACTACGCCGATAAACAAGGTTGGAAGAAAACTATTATTTCTTCAAATCCAATCGGAGTGGGCGGCTACAAAGAAATTATTTTCTCACTTTCCGGTAACAACGTTTATGGAACAATGCGCTTTGAAAGCGGTGTTCATCGAGTTCAGCGAGTTCCGGTAACGGAATCTCAAGGCCGAGTTCACACTTCTGCCATCAGCGTGGCAGTGCTGCCCGAAGCCGATGATGTGGAAATTGAAATAGATCCTAACGATTTAAAAATTGATGTTTACCGTTCCAGTGGTCATGGTGGACAAAGTGTGAATACGACCGATTCCGCCGTGCGAATCACTCACCTTCCTACAGGATTGGTCGTAACCTGCCAGGATGAGAAATCTCAACTGAAAAATAAAGCTAAAGCTATGAACGTTTTACGTTCCCGACTTCTGGATATGGAAATCTCCAAGCAGGAAGCTGAAATTTCGGCTGCCAGGAAATCTCAGGTTGGTACAGGAGACCGCAGTGCGAAGATAAGAACCTACAATTTTCCACAATCTCGCGTTACCGATCACAGAATAAATTTGACATCTTACAAACTAAATAACATATTGCTCGGAGATCTGGATGAGTTTATCGAAGCTCTTAAGATCGCCTATAAAAATGAGATGATGAATGGCTAAAGAAAGTGGATGAATTAAAAGAACCCGAACCTTCGGAACATTCGTTCTCACAAGGTTCATCAAAAAGCAAATTTATATTTACAACCTTTAACAGGCTATAGTTTTATGTGGATAGTATCTGTTGTTATTGTGTTGATTTTTTTCTATCTTTCTGCCTTTTTCTCGGGCATCGAAACTGGATTGATCTCAGTCGATAGACTGAAAATGGAACAAGCAGCAAAAAATGATAAGAAGAAAAAACAGATCCTGGAATTTTTAAGCAATCCCGATCATTTGTTCGGCACTACACTTTTTGGCAACAATATTTCCGTAGTCATTGTAACATCCGTTTCAATATATCTGATCGATGTAATGAAACAGAAACAAATTTTCAATATTTCAGAACATGTAGCCACACTTATTATTGCAGGTCTGATTCTGGTGATAGCAGAAATAATTCCCAAAGCACTTTATCGTGATCGTCCCAATCAGTTAGTTACAAAAGGTTTTTCTGCACTCAAAATTTTCAGTGTTATTTTCAGTCCTTTTGTGAAATTTGTATCTCTGTTCAATACAATATTGGCCAAACTCTTCAAATTACCCGAAAATGAAGGATATCATCTTTTTACAAGAGAAGATCTTTCTTATATGCTTTCGGAAGCCAAAGATGATGGTGCTCTGCACGAAGATCAACGTGAGATGCTGGAAGAAGCTTTGGAATTTACAGAATTGGATGCTGAAAACGTAATGGTTCACAGAACTGAAATTGTTGCCTTTGAGAAGAACACACCAATTCCAGAAGTCATCAAAATCGCTCATGAAAATGGTTATACACGTTTTCCTGTTTATGAAGAGGATCTCGATACTATCATCGGAATTTTAATCATCTATGATCTGATCAAAACCGACATCAAAGACAGCGCTGTTGCCGGCGATTTTGTAAGAGAGGCATATTTTGCACCCGAAACAACTGACGTCGATCATCTGCTCACAGAAATGCAAACCAATAAAAAAAGTATGGCGATCATTGTGGATTCATTTGGTGGAACAGCTGGTTTGGTTACAATTGAAGATATTTTAGAAGAAATCGTTGGTGAGATAGAAGATGAGTATGATAATTCTGAATCTGGTGTGGAAAAGATCGATGATAGTACTTATCAAATGCCGGGATTCATGGAGATCGACTTTCTGAACAACGAGTATGAGTTTGGATTACCGGAAGGTGATTATGAAACCATTGCCGGCCTTATTATTGATACACAGGAAAAAATCCCCCGTCAGGGAACAAAATTCAAGGTTGGATTCTGGGAAATCAATGCTTTGCAGGTAACCGATAAAAAGATCGTACGAGTCCAGTTGAAGAACACTCGAAATCCAAATGCGAAAAATAAAAACTAATCTGCTGAATCCTGTTTCAGCAGAAAATGTAGAATTTAAAAAGAACATCTTTCTAACTTTAGAAAACGGAAAGATCACTTCCATCGAAGCTGAATTTGACGGTGAATTTGAAGACAAAACCGATCTTATCTGCTGTCCGGGATTTATCGATACTCATGTTCATCTATCTCAATTTTATATTCGTGGATCGCACAGTCCAAACCTGCTGCATTGGCTAAATACCTACACTTTTCAGGAAGAAAAACGTTCCCGAAATGAAGATTACGCCAGAAAAGTTGCAGAAGATTTTTTTGTCGATCTGGTAAGCAAAGGAACTACAACTTCAGTAATTTATACAGCTCCTTTTAAACCAGCTTGTGACATTGCTTTTCAAGTAGCAGAAGAAAAGAAAATTCGTGCCATCATCGGCATGACAATGATGGACATGGAATCACCCGAATATCTGCAGCAGAAACCACTTTTAGCTTTTGATGACAGCGTCGATCTATTTCATAAATGGAATAAAAAATCAGACCTTTTGGAATATATTTTTACACCACGTTTTGCACTGACCTGTTCTTCTGAATTAATGCAGATAACAGGAGATTTTGCCAGGAATGAAAATGCTTTCATTCAGACCCATCTTTCCGAAAATAAAGAAGAAATAAAACGTGCTCTGGAACTTTTTCCAAAATATAAAAGCTACACCGAAATTTATGCCGAAACTGGAATTTTGAGCCCGAAAACAATTTTGGGACACGTAATTCATGTTGATGAAAATGAGCTGCAACTTCTGAAAGAAACAAATTCCAAAATTGCGCATTGTCCCGATTCCAACTTCTTTTTAAAAAGCGGCATGTTTTCGTGGCAAAAGATCAAAGAATCAGAAATTGATTTTGCCCTTGCTTCCGATGTTGGTGGTGGTTCTTCTCTCAACATGCTGAATGTAATGAAAATGGCAGCATTCCGCCAAAATGATCTGGTGGTTTCTCCGCAGGAATTGTTTTATCGCGGAACTCTGGGAGCTGCCAAAATTCTGGGAAAAGAAGAGATCATCGGTTCTATCCAACCTGAAAAAGATGCTGATCTGGTTTTCCTGAAACTGTCTGATTTCCAAAAATATAACGAAACCGAACTGCTGTCCAAATTGATCTACACGCACGAAGATGTGGAAGTTGTGGAAACACTGGTGCAAGGAAAACAAGTATTTAAATAAACTTCCGAATGTGCAAAGCTCTTCGGAATGTTTCTCCCACAAAAAACAATCGGATGATCTCAACTTCCAAATGTGCAAAGCTCTTCGGAATGTTGTCTCCCACTAAAAAAACAATCGGATGATCTGAACTTCCAAATGTGCAAAGCTCTTCGGAATGTTGTCTCCCACTAAAAAAACAATCGGATGATCTGAACTTCCAAATGTGCAAAGCTCTTCGGAATGTTGTCTCCCACTAAAAAAACAATCGGATGATCTGCGAACAATCCGATGTTTTTCTATAAAATATTTGACTTTAAAACTGCCTGTTTTAACCAGTCTCATTTAGTTAATGAATAATAATTTATAGTTATTTGAATATTGGGAGTGAAGATATGGAAAAGATTCTAAAAGTTTCCGATATGATTAATGAAAATTTCATCCTAGACATAGAAGGCGACACCAAAAAAGAAGCTTTGAACGAACTGCTGGATGTAATCTGTGAAAGTCCATTGATAACAGAACCAAAAATATTTAGAAAAGCTATCTTCAAGCGGGAAAAGCTGATGAGTACAGGAATCGGCTATGAGATCGCTATTCCTCACGCCAGGCACAAATCCATCAAAGATTTTGTGATAGCTCTGGGTAGAAAAAAGGAAGGCTTAGAATATGCATCTATCGATGATAAACCTGTTAAGCTTATTTTCATGATCGGAGCATCTGATAAGCAGGATAAAGATTACATCAGATTGATTTCCAGATTAGTTCTACGCTTAAAAAATAAAGAATTCGTGAATAATCTTTTAAAAGCCAAAGATGCAGCAGAAATGTATAAGATAATTCATGAGCAGAAATAAAGCAAAACTCAAGCAAGGTTCAATGAAATGAACAGTACATTTTTCCTGATTTTTATGGGCGGCTCTATCTTGCTGGCACTACTTTTAGCAAAAGGTACAAGCCTGGTAAAATCTCCATTTGTTGTCGGCTATATTATTGCTGGTGCAATAATTGGCCCTGCTGTTCTAAGTCTGATAAATTACCAGCAGATCGAATCGATGAATGTGATAAATACTATCACACTTTCTTTTCTGGGTTTTGGTATTGGTGGTGAATTAAAATTTAAAGAGCTCAAGAAACTGGGAAAATCCATTTTTGCTATTGTGTTTTTCGAAGCTACTGCAGCCTTCCTGGTAGTGGGAATAGCAACAACTTTGATCTTACACAATATTGGTTTAGGCTTGATCTACGGCGCTTTAGCATCGGCAACAGCTCCGGCTGGAACGGTAGATGTTATACGGCAGTACAAAGCCAAAGGCAATTTAACAACGACACTTTTTGCTGTGATGGGATTGGACGATATTTATGCACTTATCATTTTCACAATCTCAATTCCTATCGCAATAATTCTGTTAGGTGGTGGAAAAGCACATCCATCTGTTTTACATTCTCTGGGCCATTCTGGAATCGAGATCGCAATGGAAATTGGCATTGGTGTCATTGTTGGTTTTATTCTCATCTTCATTGCAAAACGCATCCACGACAGAGTTATGCTCTTACTTTTCACTTTAGGAATTATTCTTTTAAACTGCGGTATTTCTCAAATGCTGGAAATCTCTCCAATCCTACTGAACATGGCGGTGGGAATCGTGGTTGTAAATAATAACGCTGTAGTTGCACGCAGAATTTTTGCAGCAATTGGCGACTGGTCTCCACCGATTTACGTGTGGTTTTTTGTGTTAGTGGGAACCAGATTAGATATTCATTTGATTTCAAAATATTCGATTTTAATATTAATTTACATTTTTGCACGATCATCAGGTAAATGGGGTGGTGCTTTTGCAGGAGCAAAATTGTCAAAAGCTCCTTCTAAAACAATAAAATATTTGGGACTTACTTTGCTGTCTCAAGCCGGAGTTGCGATAGGTTTAGCTTTGGCTGCATCAACTGCTTTGGAAAAATTGGGAATGATAACCGAAGCAAAACAAGTGATGGGCGTGATGACTGCAACTACATTTCTGATCATGCTGATCGGTCCGATTCTGGCAAAAATAGCTCTGGTGAAAGCCGGAGAAACACATGCCGAGGAGTAAATGATGTATGCAATAATTCAAATAAACAAAGAAAAATATTTCGATGATGTTTTGATGGCTCTTACCGAAGCTGGAGTAGAAGATCCTGTTGTTTTTTCGGGAGAAGCTCTGGGTCATAAACTGGTTTTTGATATGCCGGTTTTTGCCGGATTTAGAAGTTCCATGAAACCTGGTGAAAGCTATGCTAAAATAATAATGGCAGCTACAGAAGAAGATAAAATCGATTTTATGCTGGAAGAACTGAAGAACTCGGGAGTAAATTTCATCGAAGATGAGATCGGCAAAATCGTTTTGATTCCAACCCACAAAATATATAAATAAAAAATATAAATTCGGAGGAGAAATGCGAATCGTAGAATGTGTACCAAATTTTAGCGAAGGTAGAGATCTTAAGGTTATCGATCAAATATCTGAAGTTATAAAAGCCGTAGATGGAGCCACGCTTTTAGACGTTGATCCCGGTGCAGACACGAACAGAACTGTGGTTACGATTGTGGGAGAACCGGAACCGGTAATGGAAGCGGCTTTCCAGGCTATCAAAAAAGCTTCACAGCTTATCGACATGACAAAACACAGTGGAGCTCATCCCAGAATGGGAGCAACTGATGTATGTCCATTCGTTCCAGTAAGCGGCGTTACAATGGATGATTGCGTGGAATTTGCCAAAAAAGTAGGAAAGCGCGTTGGCGATGAACTGGGAATTCCAATTTATCTCTATGAATATGCTGCCAGCAAACCGGAATGGAAAAACCTGGCAAATGTACGAAAAGGTGAATATGAAGGTTTGAAAGATCGGGAAGGAAAAGCAGAATGGAAACCTGATTTCGGACCACATAAGTTCAACCCAAAAGCTGGTGCCACAGCAGTTTCTGCTCGTGAATTCCTGATAGCTTATAATATAAACTTGAATACTCGCGACAAGAAAAAGGCTCACGATCTGGCTCTTACAATTCGAGAACGTGGACGCTGGGCTCGTGATGAAAAAAGAAAAATAATCCGCGATGAAAACGGCAAAAAAGTGCGTCAACCAGGCTTATTCAAATTTTGTAAAGCTGTCGGCTGGTACATCGATGAATATAATCGTGCTCAAATCAGTATTAACCTGACAAATTACAAAGTAACTCCTCCACACTTAGTTTTAGAAAAGGTTCGTGAATTAGCTGTAGAAAAAGGAATTCAAGTTACCGGAAGCGAACTTGTAGGTCTGCTTCCCAAAGAAGCAATTTTGATGGCAGGACGATATTATCTGGATAAACTGGCTGAAAGTTCCGGAATCCCAGAAAAGATGATCATCGAAACGGCAATTCAATCAATGGGATTGGATGATCTGAGTGAATTTGATATCAATGAAAAGGTTATCGAATATGCAATTGCTAAAAAAGATAATCTGGTAAATATGACTTTAGTTGATTTTGCAGATGAACTTTCTTCCGATTCTCCTGCACCTGGTGGTGGTAGCGTGGCTGCTCTTTGTTCATCGATGTCTGGAGCTCTTTCTGCCATGGTTTCCAATCTTACTTTTGGCAAAAAAGGATACAAAAAAGTTTGGGAAGAAGCCAAGGAATTGGCTGTTCTGGGTCAGAAGATAAAAGAGGATTCTATTTACGCCATCGATAAAGATACTCAAGCTTTTTATGAAATGATGGATGCTGCACGTCTTCCCAAGAAAACTGACGAAGATAAGAAAATTCGAGAAGAAGCAATGCAGGAAGCTACCAAGAATGCTATCCTGGTTCCGCTGGAAACTCTGGAAATCGCACTCCGCGCTGCTGAGCTTTCACAAAAAGTTGCAGCTATCGGAAATGCAAATGCACTTTCCGATGCCGGTGTAGCAGCTATCACAGCAAATGCAGCTGCAAAATCTGCTTATCTGAATGTGAAAATAAATATGGCTGGAATCGAAGATGAAAATTTCAAATTTGACATTCTGACCAAAGCCGATACTCTTTTGGAAAAAGTAAATAATATCGCATTAAAAGTGGAAAAAGAAGTACAGGGAAAAGTGTAGTAATTAAATATTGAAGATTTGATATTTTCTTTTGAAAGGTTTGTTTATTTTGCTCGAACAGGTTAAAAGGGGAAATAATGAACAATAAAGAAATTCGCTGGAAACAAAGATTCCAGAATTTTGAAAAAGCTTTTTTGCTTTTGCAGAAATATGTTAAAATTGTAAAGCCTAATGAAATAGAAAGAGCAGGAATTATCCAGTTTTTTGAAATGGCATTTGAACTATCCTGGAAGTTAATGAAAGACTATTTAGAATCAACAGGTTTTTTGTTACAAAGTCCAAGAGAATCTATCAAACAAGCTTTTCAAACTAACCTGATCGAAGATGGTCACATTTGGATAGATGCTTTAAATGACAGAAACCTAACAGCTCATACATACGATGAGAAATTGGCTTTGCAGATAATTGAAGTGATCAGGAAAAAATATTATCCTGAAATGAATAAATTTTATCTTCTAATGGATTCGAAAAAATGAAATTTGGCTTAACAGAAAAGGATATTCAATTAATTCAAAAGGCAGCTAAGAAATTTGAAAATATTGAAAAAATAATCATATTCGGTTCACGATCGATGGGTAACTATAAAAATGGTTCTGATATCGATTTAGCTCTTGTAGGTAAAAATATTTCAGATGAGATAATGAAACGTTTCACAGATTTAGTCCAAGAAGAATATCCTTTGCCGTATTTTTTTGATATTGTGAGCTATAACACAATAACGAATATTGATTTATTAAATCATATAAAATCAGAAGGAAAAATTTTATATACAAATATTAGAAAAACAGGATAAATTATGCAAAATATACAAAATCTCATTCAATTATTGCAAACAGCTATTTCTCCCATCGTATTAATTTCTGGTGTAGGTTTGCTGCTCTTATCGCTAACCAATAGAATGGGTAGAGTTATCGATCGTTCCCGATATCTGGTTCAGGAAATTGAAGCCGGAAAAGATGACCACAAAAAGCATGTACAGATCGGCATTTTATATCGTCGAAGCCATATTTTACGTGCTTCTATTACCTGCATTTCCATAACGATTCTGTTTGCCAGCATCATGATCCTGGAATTGTTCATCGGCTATTTTTCTCACCTGGATATTTCAAATTCTTTTATCGCATTTTTCGTTCTAGCAGTTATTACTCTTATTCTGGGAATTCTGCTTTTTCTGGTTGATATTGCAGTAACTTTGAAGGCACTAAAACTTCAGGTACAAGAATACATAAAATGAAATACAAACACCTTTTTGGACCGGTTCCTTCCCGACGTTTGGGAATGTCATTGGGAGTCGATCTGGTTCCACACAAAGTCTGTACTTTCAACTGCGTTTATTGCGAGGTAGGAAAAACAACAAATCATACGTTGGAACGCAAAGAATACGTTCCAATTGTAGAGGTTCTGGATGAGCTTAGCCACTATTTATCTCAAGAACCAGTTTTAGATTTTATCACATTTTCGGGAGCTGGAGAGCCCACTTTAAATAGTGGAATAGGAGAAGTGGCAGAATTCATAAAAGAGAATTACCCCAAATACAAACTGGCACTTCTTACAAATTCTTCTCTTCTAGGGCAGGAAGAAGTTAGAAATGAAGTAATAAATGTAGATTTGATTTTACCTTCTTTAGATGCTGTAAGCCAAGATGTGTTTGTAAAGATCAATCAGCCACAAGAAGGAATATTTAGCGAAAAAATAATTGAAAGCCTTATCAGATTTAATCAGGAATTCTCGGGAGAAATGTGGTTGGAAGTCTTCATTGTTCCAGCTGTTAATGATACAAAATCTGAGCTGAAGCTTATGAAAAAAGCAATTAAACAGATCAAGCCAGCCAAAATACAATTAAACACTTTAGATAGACCGGGAACTGAAAACTGGGTGCAACCCAAAACAGAAAAAGAATTAAAAAAAATACTCAAATTCTTTAAACCTCTTCCTGTAGAAATCATTGCAAAATTTCGTACTCACGGTCAATTCTTCAGCTTTAACGAAGATATCGAAAATCAAATTTTCGAAACAATCAGAAGGAGGCCTTGTACATCTGCAGATTTATCAGAAATGCTTGGTTTACCCGAAAGTGAAATTAACAAATATTTGAAAGAACTTCTTATTTTGAAAAAAATATTCACAGAATCTCGAGAACGGGGAGTTTTTTATCGTGCTCTCTGAGCAAATCTTAAAAACAGCAGAACAAGAATCAGATTTACATCCCAAAGCAACATTAATTGATTTTTACAAACTTTTTTTTCAAGCTGTTTTTGGTCCGGGACATTTTATCAAAAATGAGGAAGCAGCAAAAATATTTCTTCAGCAGGAGCTGGCTTCGGCAAAGAGTTTCGAAGATTATCTTTACCAAAAAATCACCTGTAAAAAAACATTTTATCGTGTTAATTTAAAAGTAGTAAAACAGAAACTCGTTTGCCAGAAAGATTTTTTGCAAGGCTTTCTACGCAGCAGTCGGTTCAAATCGGAAATCAGTTATCAAGATTGGGCTTCCGAATGGAAGCAAATTGAATCTTTCCTCAAAAAATCTTCCCTCAAAATAACCGATTTTGAGGAAGCCAGCCGCCAATTGGAAAGGAATTTTAAAAACAGAAAATATGTTATCTCCCACAGCCAGATTTATCGGGAATCCTATTTTCCACATTATCGACTTTTTACGGAAAAAGAATTTATCAAGTTCGGACTTGAAAAATGAAACAGCCACGTTTGAGACAAACACACAAACGGATGATTAATACATCAATTCCCTCGAACTCCCTTGACAGTGGGATATGTAAAAAAAAATGAAAGAAAAGAATAGCTTTTTGACAATTCTAAATCTAAGAAATTCTCCCCTGACAAGGGGAGATACGGCTTTAGCCGGAGAGGGGTTTTAATCATATGAAAAAAATAATCATTATATTTTTACTGTTCATCTTTATTGCTTTATCTTCACAGGAGATCCAGTTTGGGAAAATCGACTCAACAAAGCTTTCAGATGGACCTTATATTTCCTGGCAGAATGATGATATTTTTGTAGATTATATTTATCAGGGAAAAGCTTATCAAAAAACTTTTTCAAAACAGGAATTAGAGAAGCAAAATCTTGCAATTCCTGAATTGAATTTTGACCAGAAAATCAATTTTGAACATAAAACTCCCAAAGATAATTTCCAGAATATTCAGAAGTTTTTCGTGGTCAGTGATATTCACGGTCAGTTCAATAGATTTGTAGCAATTTTAAAAAACAATTCCATAATTGATAATGAAAACAACTGGATTTGGGAAAATGGCCATTTGATAATTCTTGGAGATATTTTCGATCGCGGAACGCAAGTTACAGAAAGTTTATGGCTAATTTACAAATTGGAAAATCAGGCAGAAAAAGCAGGTGGAAAAGTTCATGTTTCGTTGGGAAATCATGAGTTGATGATCTTCCAAAATGATCTTCGCTACATTCATGAAAAGTATATTTTTGTAACTGAAAAACTCAATAAATCTTATTCAGAGCTGTTTGTAGAAAATACTGTTTTGGGAAATTGGCTGCGTTCAAAACCAGTAATTATCAAGATCGATAATAATCTATTTTGTCATGCTGGGATCAGTCCCAAATTAGCAGAAGAATTCACTGATTTCAAAGCAATAAATACAGTTGTTGGAGAACAATTCTTAAACTCAAATTTTAAGGAAGATACTGAATTGGATAAGTTGATTTATCACAGTAATGGACCTTTCTGGTATCGCGGTTATTTCTATTCTTCCAAAAGATATGATCTTATCAAAGAATCAGAACTTGATGCTGTTCTTGCGAAATTTCAATCTCATAAGATAATAGTTGGACATTCAACTCAGGATTCAGTTCTTACGTTATGGAATGGAAAAGTTATTGCCGTAGATAGCGGTATAAAATACGGAGATAAAGGTGAAGGATTGCTCTGGCAAAATAATAAATTTTACCGTGCTTTTTCCAATGGAGAAAAGAAAGTTCTTGATTTCTATTAATGATTTTTATTAAATAGTTATGGAGGTATAAATGAAGAAGATTTTGGTCGCCATAGATTTTACTGAAGTTACAGATCGTGTTATCGATTTTGCCAGCAAATTTGCTTTGGAATTCAAAGCTAAGCTCTGTATATTGCATTCAGAATCTTTCGACTATTACATTCCCGTTAACGAATATGATGAATTCCCCCAGGTTTTGCAACTCAGAGAAAGTCGTTTGAAAGCCGTTAAGAAAAGGTTGAAAGATCTAAAAGCAAATTTGAAAAGTAATAGTTTGGATGTGAAAAGCGTTTTGATGGAAGGCCCTACAACTGACAATATACTTTCTGAAGCAGAAAAATTCAAAGCTGATCTCATTATTGTTGGTTCGCACAAACATGGAAAGTTTTATAACCTGCTCTTCGGCAGCACCCACGATGAACTAATTAAACATTCCAAATTTCCTGTACTTGTTATACCACCAGTAGATAAATAAATGCCTTCCGATAAATCGCAAACTCAAGATCCGTATTTATTGCGGTTAAGCAAAGACGAGAAACTGTACAAGATTTTTATCTTTCGTCCTAAAGCTGGTGCCGACATGAACTTCGAATATCGCATCCTGACTAAAGAAGCACAAGACGGCACTTTAGAAATGGTCAGTTACAATTTCAAGATCATTGATAATGTTCCACAAAAAACTTCCATCATGCGTTCAAAAAATATCCAGAAAGAACAAATCGATGATATTGTTTTCAGTGTAAAACTTCAAACCAATACTTCCGAAGAGGAATTCGAGGAGATTGACCTTTCGGTTTTTGATTCGATAGATGAACAGATCGCTTTCCTGGAGAAAAGAGATAAAATAAACAAAGAATATATAATGTAGCAATCTGTAGATAAATACATCTCTTTGGAGTGAGCCAATCATTTGTTTCGCTTTTTTTGGACTGCATCAATTCTTTGATGCAAAGCGACAAAGTCGCTTTAAAAGAGCAGAGCTGTAACCAGTTCTAACGGCAAATAATTGTCAGACTGGAGTTCAGATTGATTATTTTCCGAAACCTGCAGTTCATTTTTTTTTAAACGTTAATTGTTCTGAACTCCACTCTCACTTCATTATAGTGAAGTCCAGATTAAAACTACAAAAAATAATTTGACTTTTGCACATATGTGCATTACCTTGTCTTCATAATAAAAATAAAAGGATTGATTATGCCGAGACCAAAGAAGAAAAGACTGGTTCACCGACCACCACTTTATACTTCTTTCAAACCAATTGGAGTTCGTGTAAATGTTCTGGAACAAATTTCTTTAACATTGGACGAACTGGAAGCTATCAGATTAACTGATTTTGATGGTAAAGATCATGCTGAAGCTGCTGATGAGATGGAAATTTCACGATCTACTTTTACCCGACTTATCGAAAAAGCACGTAGAAAAGTAGCTCAATTTCTGATTGAAGGAAAACACCTTTTCATCGAAGGTGGAGATGTGCATTTTAAAGGAAACATATTACGGTGTCAGCATTGTGGCCATATGTTTAAAACAGATTTTGAAAATCCAATGATAGTTTGTCCATCCTGTGGTTCAAAAGACCTGATGGATCTGGCTGGTGGATTTGGTCATGGAAAATGTTGTCGCGGTTTTAATCGAGGTCATGGGAGGTAAATTATGCCAAGAGGCGATGGAACAGGACCAGAAGGAAAAGGTCCTCGCACAGGTAGAAGTTTGGGAAAAGCCAGCGGAAATAATATGGGCAGCGGAATTGGAAAACCCAGAAGAACTTCCGGTGGAAGAAATTCAAGTAGAAAAAATTCCGGTCAAGGTCTTGGTCGGGATAGAAACCGAAATTAATATTTTTTTTAGGAGGTAATTATGCCAAGAGGTGATAGAACGGGCCCAAATGGTATGGGACCAATGACAGGAAGAGTTTTAGGTTATTGCAATAATTTTGCCAGCCCAGGTTTTGGAAAAATGAGTCCCCGCGGAATGGGAAGAGGTTATTTTGGTCGTGGCGGTGGATTTGGTAGAGGATTCCGTCGTTTTCCCAATAGTGGTTGGAATTATGCAAACGTTCCAGACAGCAAAACCCAAAAAGCAATTTTAGAAGATGAGATCAAACTTCTCAGCGATCAACTGGAAGATATGAAAAAGCAGTTAACTGAGTTATCTCAAAATGAGTAATATTTTTCACAGGAGTTGATTATTCAGTTCCTGATTATCGGCAGGGGTTGATCTCTCCTCCCCTGCCAATTTAAATCTTCGGAATGTTCCGGCAACCGCTGGATCTTCCGAATGTTTTATACTCAAATCAAGGATTTAGTTAATGAAATCGAATAATAGAAATTATCGTTATAGAAATCGTAGAAATAAAACTTTTTCCGGAAGGAATTCAGTTGTCTCTACTCTAATAACTGCGTTTGCAAGTATCGTAACAAAAGATCTTCTAAGCGACAATAGCAAAATTAAAAGATTCCTGAAAAATACCTTCCAACCCCAAAAAATAGAAAAGCAAAAGAAAAAAGAAATTATAGATGGAAAATACTCTGTTTTGGATGAAATTTCTGAAACAGAAGAACAAAAAATAAAACATATTGGAGAAAAGAAATGAACAAGAAAATCGCTATTCCCACTACACGTGGCGAGTTAAGTGCACATTTTGGACATTGTGAGAAATTCGCAATTTATGATATCCACGACAACAAAATTATCAAAGAAGAATTCGTAACTCCTCCTCCTCACGAACCAGGATCGCATCCAGCTTTCTTAAGAGAATTAGGTTGTGATGCTATTATTGCAGGAGGAATGGGATCGCGTGCTCAATCGTTGTTTGCCCAAAATAATATTGAAGTTATCATTGGTTTACGTTCTGATAATTTAGAAGGACTCGTGGAAGAATATATCTCTGGCAATTTAGAATCTGGTGAAAATCTCTGCGATCACTAAAGGAACATCGATTTGCTCGGAAAATTTAAATATGATTTGTAATCAGTATTTTCTGTGTAAATCCGTGAGTAAATAAAAATGAAAATAGCCATTGCCAGCGGAAAAGGTGGAACCGGAAAGACTACACTTTCCACCAATCTTGCTCTATTTCTGTCGGAAAAACAAGCAGTGATCCTGACCGACCTCGACGTAGAAGAACCGAATTCAGGATTGTTTATTAACGGCAAACTGATCCATCAGGAAGACAAATTCAAAATGATACCTTCCTGGAAAAAAGAAAATTGTACACTTTGTGGAAACTGTCAGAAAGTCTGTAATTTTAATGCTATAATAAAGCTGGGAAAACGAATTATGACCTTCCCGGAATTATGCCATAGCTGTTTTGCCTGCAGCGAACTTTGCCCGACAAAATCACTGCCCATGATCCCGCAGAAAATGGGAGAGTTAAAACACTTTTCGTTAGAAAATTTGGATTTTATCGAAAGTAAATTGGATATCGGACAGGAACAGGCAGTTCCATTAATTGCAAAGACATTAGATTATATCGATCAGAAATTTGGTAATAACATCATCAAACTTTTCGATGCACCTCCTGGAACTTCCTGCCCGGTAATAGAAGCGACAAAAGATGCGGATTTCATAATTTTAGTAACCGAACCAACTCCTTTCGGTTTGCACGATCTGAAATTGGCTGTAGATACAATGAAAGCTCTCAAAAAGAATTTTGCTGTAGTAATAAATCGTTTTGGCATTGGAAATAATGGTGTCATCGATTATTGCAAAAGTGAAGAAGTTAAAATTCTGGCAAAACTTCCCAACTATCGTCACATTGCAGAATTGTATTCTCGTGGTGAATCGATATATCAACACATTCCAATTTTCAAAACTGAATTACAGAAAATTGCTGATCACATAATTAAGCTGCAAACCGGAGTTGCAAAATGAAAGAAATAGTTGTTATCTCCGGAAAAGGCGGCACCGGCAAAACATCTATCACAGCATCTTTTGCAATATTGGGTGGCAAAAATATAGTGGTGGCAGATTGCGATGTGGATGCCGCCGATATGCACCTGTTGCTGCAACCTGATTGGAATTTCTCAGAAGATTTTTTCAGCGGAGTTGCAGCTGAGATCGATCAGGATAAATGCATAAAGTGTGGTAAATGCGCTGATGTTTGCCGATTCAATGCAATTCCAATCGTTGAAAAAAAATACGTTGTGAACGATCTTAATTGTGAAGGTTGTGGATTTTGCTTTCATGTTTGTCCTCGTGATGCTATTTCCATGATAGAACAGAATGTAGGAAAATGGTTCATCTCCAACACAAAAGCAGAAAATCACATGGTTCATGCAGCTTTAAAAATCGGAGCAGATAATTCCGGCAAATTAGTGGCAAAAGTAAAAAAGGAAGCCAAGCAGATAGCTGTTTCAGAAGAAAAGGCTTTCATCATCGTTGACGGTTCTCCAGGTATCGGTTGTCCTGTTGTTTCTTCTCTTTCCGGAGCAGATTATGCTATTCTGGTAACCGAACCTTCAGTTTCTGGTATTCATGACCTGAAAAGGGTTTACGAATTGGTTAAAAAATTTAAGATACCCGCTGCTTGCATAATCAATAAAGCTGATATTAATACCGATGTAACAGCTCAGATAAAAGCATTCCTGGATGAAGAGAATATTATACATCTGGTTGATCTGCCTTATGACGAAACATTTACCAAAGCAATGACGGCAGGTAAAACGATCATCGAATTTGGAGAAAGTGAGATGAAAAAGTTAGTGGAAAATAGTTGGAGAAAAATAAAAGAACTGCTTACAGATAAACAAAAAAGAAGCTCCCCTTCGTAAGGAGAGATCAGAGGGGTTTTTATGCCAAACAAATAAATGTAATTTGGAGCAAACCCCCTTCCAAGGGAGACAAAAATAAAAGAGTTGCTCACAGAAAAAAAAGCTCCCCTTCGTAAGGGGAGATACAGAGGGGTTTTTTATGCCAAACAAATAAATGTAATTTGGAGCAAACCCCCTTCCAAGGGAGACAAAAATAAAAGAGTTGCTCACAGATGAACACTAAAAGCACGAAAAATGGATCAGTGTAATTCCGTGAAAATCCGTGAGCTAATGGAGAAAACAATGAAAATAGCTTTTACGGCAAAAGGAACAGAGTGGGATTCACAAATGGATCCTCGTTTTGGAAGAACAGAATTCATCGTAATTTATGATGATGAAAAAGATGAAATGAAAAACGTTGATAATCGAGATATTGAAGGTGTGGCTCATGGTGCCGGTCCTCAAACAGCTCAAAAACTCTTCGATCTAAAACCTGATGTTTTGATCACAGGAAATGGCCCTGGTGGAAATGCAGGCAGAGTTCTTCAGCAAGCTAATATGAAAATTTTTATCGGTGCCGGAAACATGACGGTGAAAGAAGCGTATGAAGCTTTTAAAGATGGCAAGTTAAGTAACAATTAATCCATTTATGAAAATCACGATCGTTTACGACAACACAACAGAAATACCGGGTTTGCTGGCAGATTGGGGTTGGTCATGTTTGGTGGAAAAACAAGATAGGAAAATCTTGTTTGATACAGGTGGCAACGGAAAAATCCTGCTGGAAAACATGCTGGCTTTGAATATCGATCCTACCTCGATCGACGATGTCGTCATCTCGCATTCGGATTTCGATCATATCGGGGGATTATCCACTTTTCTGAATGCCAATCCAACCGCAGTTGTTCATATTCCGATTTCCTTTCGTGGTATTCATTATCCAAACCAAGTAAAATATTACAATTCTCCAACTGAAATTTATTCTGGATTTTTCCTGTCTGGAGAGCTGGACAAGCGTGAACAATCACTCGCTGTAAAAACTGAAAAAGGTTTGGTTTTGGTGGTTGGTTGCGGTCATCCAGGAGTTGGAAAGATTATGGAATCTTTTTCTCAATTTGGAGATATCTGTTCTATTGTAGGAGGTCTCCACGGTTTCAAGGAATTTGAACTTCTAACAAATATTGAGAAAATTTGCCCATCTCATTGTACAGTTCATAAAGCTAGAATAAAACAACTTCATCCTGAAAAATACCTGGAAGGTGGAGTTGGAGAAGTATTCTTGTTATGAGGGATACTCAATGTAAATGGTATCAGACTTGTCCGATGAAATACTTTATAGAACAGGGTAAACTGGATAAAAAATGGATGGAAAAATATTGCTGGGGAGACTGGCAAAACTGTATTCGTTTTCAATTGGAAGAAAAGGGTATTTTTCATTCTGACAACATGCTGCCAGACGGAATGATAAATAATAGTTTAATCTGACATTACTAAAAAAAGGATAAAAGAATGAAATATTTATTTGGTCCGGTTCCTTCCCGCAGATTGGGTATTTCGCTGGGAGTGGATTTGGTTCCGCATAAAGTATGCAGTCTGAATTGTGTATATTGCGAAGTGGGAAGAACAACCAATCTGACCATTGAAAGAAAAAAATATATTCCAATCAATGAAGTTATCGCAGAATTAAAGGAATATCTGAAACAAAAACCGGAGCTCGATTTTGTTACCTTTTCAGGTCAGGGAGAGCCAACTTTGAACAGTGGTTTAGGAAAAGTAATAGATTTCATCAAAGACCATTTTCCCCAATACAAAGTAGCCGTGATTACAAATGGAACTCTCTTCTGGAATGCCAAAGTTCGCGCTGAAGTAGCTCGTACCGATGTACTTCTACCTTCTCTCGATGCGGTTTCCCGAAAGATGTTTCTGAAAATTAACCGTCCAAGTAAATTTTTGGAGATCAAAAAAATCATTGCGGGGCTTGTTCGACTTAAACAAGAATATGAAGGCAAAATTAATCTGGAAATTTTCCTGATTCCTCACCTTAATGATACTGAAGAAGAATTGCTTCTATTGAAAGAAGCAGTTGATAAAATCAAGCCCGATCTGATTCAATTAAATACACTTGATCGACCGGGCACGGTAAGTTCTGTCAAAGCTGTTTCTCGCAAAAACCTTCTTAGAATCAAATCCTTTTTTGAACCCCTGCCCGTGGAAATCATCGCCAAACCGGAAACCAGAAAACGAATATCGAGTTTTAACCAAGACATCGAAGAAATGATTTTGGAAACTATCAAAAGAAGACCCTGTACCGATAAAGATCTGACAGAAATCTTGAATCTTCATCAGAATGAACTCAATAAATATCTTAGCGAATTGATCGACTCCGGGAAAATCATCTCCGAGCAATTGGATCGGGGATTGTTTTTCAAACTCAGGAATTGAAAGAAATGTCGGCAGACAGAGAGAGAAAATATGAAAACCTATCTTGATTGCTTTCCCTGTTTTTTGCAGCAAGCTTTGCGCGCCGGCAGAATTGCCGGAGCCGATGAGCAGACTTTGAAAAAATTATTGGATGAGGTGGGGCAGATGCTGAAGGATATTCCGCTTTCCCACACACCGCCGGAAACAGGCGAGATCATCTACGGAATGATCTCAAAAATTACTGGCAACAGCGATCCCTATAAAAAAATCAAGCAGCAAAACATCGAATATGCAATGCAGCTTTATCCCGACCTGAAAAATAGGATCAAAAAATCCGAAGATCCGTTGCTGACTGCTATCCGACTGGCCATTGCCGGCAATGTGATCGATCTCGGCGTGAATCGAAAATTCGATCTTGTTAAAGATATCGAAACTGTCCTGGAACAGGAGTTTACCGTCTTTGATTATCAGCGGTTCAAAGCCGGATTGGCTAATTCAGACAAAATTCTCTATCTTGCCGATAATGCCGGCGAAACTGTGTTTGATAAGCTCCTGATCGAAGAATTGAGAAAGCCGGTAATTTATGCCGTGCGTGAAATTCCTGTTTTAAACGACGTAACCATCGTTGAAGCCAGACAGATCGGCATCGATAAAGTGGCTACTGTTATATCTTCCGGTTCCACCGCACCCGGCACGATCCTGAAAAATTGCAGCCCTTCATTTATAGAAATTTTTAATAATTCCGACCTGATCATCAGCAAGGGACAGGGAAATTACGAAGGACTTTCCGGGGAAGATGCGCCAATATTTTTTCTGCTGAAAGTGAAATGCGAAGTCATCGGCAGAGATCTGGAAGTGCCCCCCAATGCCATCATCCTGAAGGGATCGGAAGCATGCTGAATCATATTGGAATAACAATCAACTCCCAACAGGAAATTTCAGATTTCTATCAAGAAATCCTCGGTTTCGAAATTATAAAAAACTTTCAGATCAATTCAGAACTTTCCAATCAAATTTTCGAAATGAAAAATTCTGCAGAAGTATTTTTATTGAAAAAAGATAATATCTTCCTGGAGATATTTATCAGTCCACAAGGAATAGTAAATAAATATAATCATGTTTGTTTATCATACTCAAACCGAAAAGATTTAATATCACAAGCCAAAGAAAAAAAATATAAAATTAGAATAGTTCCCAGGGAAGATTTTGATCTGGTCTTCGTTTATGATAAAAGTGGAAACATTTTTGAGATTAAAGAACTGGTGAAATAGATGAGAGATAAATTCCAGACAAAAAACGTGATCACAGTGTCTATTGCTCATTTAATTCACGATACATATCAAGCTTTTCTGGCTCCAATTCTACCGCTGCTGATCGAAAAATTTGGCATCACCGTATTTTTAGCCGGTCTGCTTGATATTGTCCGCAAAATACCTTCGCTGGCCAATCCTTTTATCGGTCTGCTGGCCGATCGAATGAGCGTGCGCTATTTCATCATTCTGGCTCCTACAATTACCAGTGTGGCGATGAGTTTGATGGGAGTGGCACCAACCTATATTTTTCTGATTATCCTGGCTTTCATGGCTGGAGTTGGCTCAGCAATTTTCCATGTTCCGGCTCCGGTAATGATCAAGCATATTTCCCATGATAAAATCGGCAAAGGCATGAGTTTTTATATGCTGGGAGGTGAACTGGCTCGTACTTTAGGACCGATTCTGATCTTGGGTGCAGTTTCACTGTGGGGTTTGGAAGGAACTTATCGTTTAATTCCACTGGGAATATTAGCATCGGGTTTACTATTTTTCCAGCTTCGCAAAATCGAGATCAGGCAAGATTTCCAGAAGAAAAAAGAAATAAGCGCCAGAAAAACATTCAATAATCTATTACCTTTTTTTATCACAATTGCTGGCATAATGTTTTTCCGATCTGCCATGAAATCGGCTCTCACGATCTATCTTCCCACCTATCTCACAGCCAAAGGTTCCAGTTTATGGATTGCCGGCATTTCACTTTCCATTTTACAATTTGCCGGAGCCGGCGGAACGCTGCTGGCGGGAATAATTTCCGATAAGATCGGCAGAAGAAATTCTTTGCTGATCATTTCAATTGCCAATCCCATTTTGATGTTTTTATTTATTTATCTGCAGGGAATCTGGAAAATCCCGATCCTGATCATTACAGGATTATTCCTGTTTGGAGCCGGACCGGTAATTTTAGCTTTGGTTCATGATCTCGATTCCGAGCATATGTCATTTATCAATGGCGTGTACATGACCATCAGTTTCATTCTAAGCTCGATTATGATTCTGGCAGTCGGCTATTTTGCCGATACTATCGGATTGGATCTAACATATAAAATCTCAGCCTGGATTGCTTTCGGTTCAATTCCATTTGTTTTGATGATAAAATCAAATAATACAAGGAGAGAAAGATGAAAAGCTTTGATGTAATTATTATTGGCGGTGGTCCTTCCGGTATCATTACCGGTGTAACAGGTAAAAAGCAAAATCCGGATAAAAGTTTTTTGATGATCAAAAAAGATGAGAAAGGTTTGGTACCCTGCGGAATTCCTTATATTTTTCACGATTTGAAGGATGTATCTGAAAATATGATGGGACCCAAACCGTTTGTGGATGCCGGTGGAGAAGTTTTGGTAGATACTGTAAACAAAGTAGATGCTGAAAAGAAAACTGTTTCAACCGAGAAAACCGGTGAGATCCAATACGGAAAACTTGTGTTTGCAACTGGTTCAAACCCCCTGATTCCTACTTTCATCAGAGGCTACGATCTGGAAGGAGTCAGTTATATTAACAAAGATTATGATTATATCGAAAAGTTGAAAGCAAAAACTGACAGCATCAAAGATATCGTAGTTATTGGAGGTGGATTTATCGGAGTGGAAGTTGCCGAACAATTGGCCAAACATTCCAACAAAAATGTATCTCTGGTAGAAATGGAAAAATATTGTCTTTATAGAGCTTTTTCTGAAGATGTAGCTTCCAGAGCGGATGAAATATTAAGAGCTACAAATATCAAGCTTTTTACGGGAACAAAAGTTCAGGAAATCAAAGGAAAAAATGGAAAAGTTGATCGAGTTCTTCTTTCTGATGGATCTGAGATCAAAGCCGAAATGGTGATCTGCTCAATCGGCTACATTCCAAACACAAAACTGGCACAGGAAGCTGGATTACAGATGAATGATAATAATGCAATTTTAGTTGATCGTTATATGCGGACAAATATAAAAGATGTTTATGCCGTAGGCGATTGTGCCGGAACGCGAGGATTCATTACCGGCGGCAGCGATAACGTGATGCTGGCATCCACGGCTACTGCAGAAGCCAGAATTCTTGGCTACAATCTATTTAATATAAACTTAATTAGAAACTTCCAGGGAACTTTAGCCGTTTTCAGCACCGAGATAAATGGTAGAGCTTTTGCTTCTGCCGGTGCAATCGAGCAAGCTGCAATAAATTCCAATATCAGTTTCATTACAGGTGAATTCCAGGATGTAGATCGTCATCCCGGCAAACTTCCAGGAACTATGAAACTTTACATTAAACTCATTGTATCTCCTCAAAATGGAATCATTATCGGTGGAGAACTTTGCGGTGGAAAATCTGTGGGTGAACTCATTAATGTTATCGGGCTTGCCATTCAAAAACGAGTTACAGTATATGAACTGATTTCATTCCAGATGGGAACTCATCCGCTGCTTACCACAGCTCCTACAAAATATGTTCTCATCAAAGCTGCCGAAAATGCCATTGCCAAAATAAAAAAGTGTTAGACATTTTAACTGGAATTTCGGATTGATTGATTAGTTAAAATTTTAGTGGGAGGAGCAGATGATCCTGGAAATAATTGAACATGCATTTATGATAACCGGTTTTGTGTTTGTAATGATGCTGGTGATCGAATATGTGAATGTTCAAACAAAAGGAAGCTGGCATCAGGTTCTGCAAAATAAACGCTGGCTACAGTATGTTCTGGCTGCCGTATTAGGAGTAATTCCCGGTTGCCTGGGCTCTTTCACTGTCGTTGCGCTCTTCTCACACAATATTGTTTCATTCGGAGCTTTGGTCACCACAATGATAGCTACCAGTGGCGATGAAGCTTTCGTTATGCTTGCTATGTTCCCGGCTGATGCATTGAAGCTTTTTGCAATATTGTTTATAGTTGGAATTGGAGCTGGAATTCTAACCGATAAATTATTTCCAAAGCTAAACTTTACGAAAAAATTCGGTCATCAAAAATTACCTTTGCATGAAGAACAGAAATGTGACTGCTTCAATTTTAAAAACATTATCCAGCAAGTAAAACGACCATCCTTGCAACGTGTGTTGCTATTTGTCATCGTAGGATTTTTGATTTATGGAATTATGATTGGTTACATTGCGCATGAAGAAAAGAGCTGGATAAGAAATACCTTACTGGTCACATCTTTCATTGCTCTTTACATCATCATCACCGTTCCCGATCATTTTCTGAAAGAACATCTCTGGAATCACATTGTCAAAGTTCATATTCCCAAAATTCTGCTCTGGACTTTTGGAGCTTTACTGATTATTCATTTCCTGTTGGATTCTATAGACATCAAAGCCTGGGTTCAGAGTAACATTATAGTTGTTCTTTTAGTTGCTTGCATCATTGGTCTGATTCCGGAATCAGGACCTCACCTGATTTTTGTTACTCTTTTTGCTACCGGATCAATTCCGTTCAGTGTTCTTGTGGCAAGTTCAATTGTACAAGATGGACACGGCATGATCCCGCTTCTGGCAGAAACGAAACGTGGTTTCATCTTGGTAAAAGCCATAAATTTCGGTTTCGGTTTTGTTATCGGTTTATTGGGATTGCTTAGCGGATTTTGATCGATATTTCATATTTCAATTTTGTAGATAGCTATTCTTAGCTTGACATCTGTAACTCATTCAAATTTTCTCAGTTTCAAATTAAGGAAAGTTAATGAGGAAAAATATAGCAATTATCACTGCCGGAGGTAGCGGCAGACGATTTGGAAGTAATAAAAAGAAGCAATTTGTTGAAATTGCAAATCGGCCAATCTTATTCTGGACGATTGATAAATTTGTTAGATATGATGAAATTCACAAGATAATCATAACCTTACCACCAGAAGATTTCGCTGAACAACAAGAACTGATAGAAAAAGAATTCCATTCGCATATATTTAAATTTGTTAAAGGTGGAAAAGAACGACAAAATTCAGTTTTCAATGCACTTTCTGCTTGTTCCAGAGATACAGATTTTGTATTTATCCATGATGGAGTTCGTCCTTTTATCAGCTTGGAAGAAATAAAAAAATTACATGAAAATGCTTTAAAATTTGATGCCGTAATTCCTGGCTACAAAGTAAAAAACACTATCAAACAAATCGGGGGCAATCAAATAAAAAAAACAGTTCCCCGTCAGGCTCTGATCGCGGTTCTTACACCGCAGATTTTCCGATATTCGATTATCTGGGAATGTCACCAAAAAGCCAAAAAAGATAATATTATCTGCACTGATGATGCTGCTTTGCTTGAATATTTTAATATACCTGTTCACTGGATCGAATGCTCTTCCAAAAATATAAAAATAACTGAGCCGAACGATCTGAGATTAGCAGAATTCTATTTGAAAAATGAGATGGAGAAAAATACATGAATTTAAAGAAATTAGAAAATTTTGAATTGAAAATCCCATTTCCTATTTTGGGAATTGGTTGTGGTGTATTGGGACTGAGCTTAGCCAAGGTAAGTGTAAAAATGGGAAAATATGCTTCTCAGCTGCTGCGAGCTTTAGAATATCGCGGTTATGATTCCACCGGAGCAGCCTTCCAAAAAGATGATTTAGATGTAAAACTTTTGAAAGATGTTGGAGCTCCCAGCACACTTGTAAAAACTCTGGGCATCGAAGATGAAGAAGGTAAGATTTTCTGCGGCCAGGTTCGCTGGGCTACGTTTGGAAATGTTACTCAAAAAAACGCACAACCTCACAAGGTAAAATGTAAACAATTTATTTACGGCGCTCATAATGGCAACATTACCAACACGCGCGAATTAAAAACATTCCTGCTTTCCGAAGGTCATAATGTAGTATCTGATAATGATGGTGAGATGCTGGTTCATACCGTGGAACATTATTTTGATAATGAACTCAGTAAGATCCGCATCGAAGATCAAACTGATCATAAAATAAGAAAAGAATGCATGAGAAAAGGCATCATTCAAGCTGCCGATAAAATGGTCGGTTCTTACGCTGCTGTTGTGGTCGATCCTCTTACCGAAACTTCCTGGGCAATAAAAGGTGGCAGCAGTTTATATTTTGGAGTGGGAGAAATTGATGACAATCAATTCGGCCTGGCTTCTTCTGATCTTACAGCTGTTCTTCGTTTTACAAAAATGTTGGTTAACTTGCGGGAAGGTGAGTTTGTAGAATTTCAAGTAAATGAATTTAAGATCTTCGCTTTTAAAGAAATCAAAGTAAAAAAACCAGGTAAAAAAGATCAGATCATCAATGCCGGAGATCAGATTAAAAAACAACCAGTTCGTTCTAAACTAAGAGCAGAAGACACCGAATTGCTGCCACCATTTGATTATTTTATGGAACAGGAAATTCATGCCGAAGTAGAATCTTCCGGCAAATTGGTAAAATTATTTCAAGGTGGATCGAACACAGCAAAGCACATGCTGAACCTTTTACAAAAGGAAAATATCTATAAAACATTGGAAGAGCTTTACAAGAAAATTTCCAAAGAAGATGAGCATGAAATGCAACAAAAGATATTCGATGATTTTAGAAACAGTGATGAAGCTGAGAATTTTTACAAAAAGGTAAAGGCAAAATATCCTGCCATTTACAATGAACTGGTAAAAAAAGATTTTGAGAAAAAATACTTTTTCTCTTCCGACAAAAACCTTTATATTGATCTTTTGGGAAAAGATTTTGATAAAATAAGTTTACTGATCTCCAAAGCTCTGGATACTTTAAATGAATTCCAAGACGTCGATGAATTCAACAAAAGTGTGGATGATTTTCTAGAGATTGCTCATAATACCTGCAAAAATAATCGAAATATTTATACTATTGCCTGTGGTACTTCATACCACGCTACTTTAGTTGCAGCACTGTTTTTCAACGAGATCGCCAACTTGGAAATAATTCCTATTCTACCCGGAAATTTCCGTGGTCAATATTCTCGAAGTCTGCACGATAACGACGTTATTATCGGTGTTTCTCAGAGTGGCGAAACCAAAGATCTGATCGATATTTTCAACGATGTGGAGAAATCTGGACTCAACATTAAAAAAGTTGTGCTGGTAAACAATATGAATTCTACTTTAGGTCAGGAAAAAAGTGATGTTTCCATTCCTATTTTCTGCGGACCGGAAATAGCTGTTCCTGCTACCAAAAGCTTCATAAATCAGATAACTCTTTTCTATTATCTTGCTATCAAAACTGCGGAAAAACATCTGGAAATAATCAAAGAAATCGATCCCAAAAATCATAAAAAGCTTCAGCATTCCATTGCCGAAAGAAAAGAATCTATCAAACTTATCCCCAAATTAATTCAAGAGACCATCGAAACAACAGAAGACCAGATCGAATTTGTAGCCAGCAAGATTTATATGGAACCCTCGATGCATATTCTGGCCACCAAGATCATGGGAGTTGCCAAAGAAGGTGCACTGAAAATACGTGAAACTGTTCTGAATCACACTGAAGGTGGTGAAGCTTCAGAATTCAAACATGGCCCCAATACAATTTTGGGGAAAAATACTGTTTTTGGTTTGAAAAGCGTAAAAGCAATGATCAGACATTTCAACAACACTCTGGATGAAATGGATCTGATAGCAGAGAAAAGAGGCCTGAAATCAGATGATCGCCGAAAAATCTCGCGAGCTCTCAGTAATTATGTTTTCACGCAATCTTATCCTTTTAATCTTTCACCAAAAGCGATGAAAGTATTCAAGGAAACTGCTGAAAAATTTGATTTTTTCCAAAATGCTTATCGAAACTATCCCCTTATCTATGTAACTGGTCCTGATGAAAGGGATGTAAATTTGACTATTTCCCAGATCAATACTCATAAAATTCGTGGTGGTGACACATTTGTAATTGCAGAAGAAGATGATAAACTTTTTGAAAATGCCAAAACAAATCCACACGATGAAGGTTATTATGGCTGGGGATACATTATTCTTCCCAAAACTGGTGATACTCTGCTTACAACTTTTTCTGCAACTATCGTCCTGCAGATTTTGGCACTGAAAATGAGTGTGAGAAAAATGGCTTATCTGGATCGTATGGAGATCAGCGATCATGGTGTTCATCCCGACGTTCCTAAAAATGTATCCAAATCAATAACTGTAGATTAATTTGTACACTTGAAACTCCTGTTTCAGCATTCTCGATCTGGCAGATCGAGCGGTTTCATCATTCTCGATCTGGCAGATCGAGCTACTCCTCACATTCTTGTTCCAAAACTCCACACAATCTTCTCGTTCCAAAACTCCCGTTTGGGAACGCAAATGCACTTCAAACTCCGGTTTCAGCATTCTCGATCTGGCAGATCGAGCTACATTTACCTTCTTGTTCCTGAACTCCATACAATCTTCTCGTTCCAAAACTCCACACAATCTTCTCGTTCCAAAACTCCCGTTTGGGAACGCAAATGCACCTCAAACTCCGGTTTCAGCATTCTCGATCTGGCAGATCGAGCTACATTTACCTTCTTGTTCCTGAACTCCACACAATCTTCTCGTTCCTGAACTCCATACAATCTTCTCGTTCCAAAACTCCACACAATCTTCTCGTTCCAAAACTCCCGTTTGGGAACGCAAATGCACTTCAAACTCCGGTTTCAGCATTCTCGATCTGGCAGATCGAGCTACATTTATCATCTCTTACTTCTCACTTTTGCAAAAAAAACATTTGGAAGATTCGATGAATCGAAACATTCCAAAGTTTTTTCATTTTTTTTTGATTGACTAATATATATAAATTTAATTAACAATAATTAAATTGTGAATGGAAAGGAGCGGCGATATATGAACAGAACTATTTTCGTGGCAGATGATGAAAAAAATCTTTTAGAAATATACCAGGATATATTTTCATACAAATCTAAAAATTCCAAATTATATTTTGAAGCAAATTTCTTTGATAGTGGAGATTCTCTTCTGCAAGAATTCAAAAATTTTTACAAACATAATAAACGCGTTCCTATTTGCATTCTCGATGTACGTATGCCCGGCCTGGATGGTTGGCAAACAGCTAATGAAATAAGAAAAACAGATCCTCAAACCATCATTATTATAGTTACAGGATTTGATGATAAAAGTTCAGAAGAAATCATGCAGTCTCTCAGTCATGATTATTATTTTATTCGAAAACCATTCACAGAAAGCGAAATACTTTCATTGGCAGATTCTCTTTTGAAAAACTGGAATAAAACTCAAGCACTATTCCGCTATGCTGAAGAAATCAAATCTACCACATTTGAATTGAATGAAAGTAAAGAAAAATTCAAACATCTGGAAGATAATCTTAAAGATCACTATTTCTTTTACACACACGATGTAAAACGCAAGTTTTCTTATGTAAGCCATTCTGTAAAAAATGTTTTAGGTTATTCAGAAGAAGAATTTATTAATGAAAGAAATAATTTTGTTACAGATAATCCTAAAAACAATAATGCTGCCGAATATACAAATATGGCAATAAACGGAAAACGACCACCTATTTTTGAAATAGAACTTCACCACAAAGATGGATCATTGCACACCTTAGAATTATCGGAATTTCCCATTTTTGATGAAGAAAACAACGTGGCTGCAATTGAAGGTATGGCTCATGATGTAACAGACCGAATTGAAACTGATAAAAAACAAAAACTTCTGCTGGAAATATCAAATGCTATCAACAGAATTACCGATATTCGAGAACTTTACAAATCTATTCAAGATTCGCTAAACAAAGTTATCGATACTACGAATTTCTACATTGCACTTTACGATAAAGAAACGGATACTCTTTCACTTCCATACCAGCAAGACGAAATGGATGAGTATAATTCCTTTCCAGCTGGAAAAACTTTTACAGCTTATGTTATCAGAAGTAAGAAGTCTCTTCTGGCAGATCAGGAAAAACAAAAGAAACTGATTGATGCCGGCGAAGTAGAGCAGGTAGGCACTTCCTCCAAAATCTGGTTGGGAGTTCCCCTTTTCGTTCAAAAAGAAGTAATCGGAGTTGTTGCAGTTCAAAGTTATGAAGATGAAAATCTATATACAGAAAAGCATCAGGAATTATTGGAATTTGTATCTGAACAGATAGCAATAGTCGTGGAAAGAAAAAAAACCGAAATAGCGTTGCACCAGGCAAAAGAAGCAGCCGAAGCTGCTGCCCGAGCCAAAGCAGATTTCTTGGCTTCCATGAGTCATGAGATCAGAACTCCAATGAATGGTGTGATCGGCATGACAGGACTGCTGAGCGATACTCCGCTAAACGAGGAACAAAGAGAATATGTGGAAACAATTCGCATTAGTGGAGAAAGCCTTCTCACCATTATCAACGATATTCTTGACTTTTCTAAAATTGAATCCGGAAAAATGGAATTGGAAACTCAACCATATGAATTAAGGTCTTGCATTGAAGAAACTTTCGATCTGGTATCTACTAAAGCAAGTGAAAAAAAATTGGATCTGGTCTATCTGATCGAAGCAGATATTCCTCCTTTTATCGAAGGTGATATAACCCGATTACGTCAGGTTTTGGTAAATCTTGTGAATAATGCAATCAAATTCACTGACAAAGGTGATATCTTTGTTCATGTGGAAAAGAAATCTACAAAAAACAAAACACTGGAATTGCTGGTATCGGTAAAAGATACCGGTATCGGCATTCCCAAAGAACGTCTAAATCGCTTGTTCAAAGCCTTTTCTCAGGTAGACTCTTCTACGACCAGAAAGTATGGTGGAACTGGTTTGGGCTTGGCAATTTGTAAACGCATTACCGAAATGATGGGCGGAAAGATCTGGGTGGAAAGTGAATATGGAGAAGGTTCTACATTCTTCTTTACTTTCAAAACAACTGCGGCTCCTGTAAGACGTTCGAAAATTTATACGGAAAGCATTCCCGAAATGCAGGGAAGTAAAATCCTCATTGTTGATGACAACTCTACTAATCGCAGAATTTTGAAACTGCAATGTGAACGTTGGAAGATGCATCCTGTTGCAGTGGAATCTGGAAAAGAAGCCTTGAACATGATACATAATGGTGAAAAATATGACATTGCAATTCTGGATATGCACATGCCTGAAATGAATGGAGCTGAATTAGGAATTGAAATCCGCAAAAAATATACTCATGAAGAACTTCCATTGATCATGTTGAGTTCCGTTGGCAGGCCGAATAATGAAGATATTCCAGAAGGTACTTTTAATATGTTCCTTTCTAAACCTGTAAAACAGAGTCAGTTGTTTGATTCCATGTCCAAAGTCCTCACCAAAAAAGTGGAAAAAGTTGAAACCATATCGCGAACTACTAAGTTGGATGTTAACCTGGCAAATAAAATACCATTAAAAATATTGTTGGCAGAGGACAACATCATAAATCAGAAAATTGCTGTCAGAATTTTACAAAAAATGGGTTATCAGGCAGATGTCGTAGCAGATGGTCTGGAAGTGATCGATGCCCTGAAAAGACAGCATTACGACCTGATATTCATGGACGTGCAAATGCCGGAAATGGATGGTTTGGAGGCTACCAAGAAAATTTTACAGATCTGGCCCAAAGCCGATATCAGACCAAAAATAATTGCCATGACAGCAAACGCCATGGAAGGTGATAAAGAAATCTGTATCGAAGCAGGAATGGATGATTATATTTCTAAACCGATTGCGGTGGAAGAAGTACAGGACGCAATTCAACGTTGGGGAGAAAAGAATAAAGATGTGGGATCAAAAGTAAAACGTCCAACTTCCGATGAAATAATGGATTGGGCAATGATCGATTCTCTCAAAAATCTTGATATTGGAGATGAGGCAGGAAATCTGCTTGTTGATCTGGTCAACATCTTCCAAAATGATTTTTCTGAGCATTATCAGAATTTGATTTCTGCAATAAAAAAAGATGATTCAGGAAGTATTCAGGCCTTGTCTCACAAGTTGAAAGGAACAGGAGCAAATCTGGGTGCAAAAGGCTTTGCCAAAATCAGTTATAATCTGGAAACAAAAAGTAAAAACAATGATCTTTCGGGAGCAGAGGAATTGGCAAATGCTCTGAAGAAGATGATGTTTCTTACTCTGGAAGAATATGCCACCTATTTTCGTACCATTGGCAAAGAGTTTGAAATAACTTTAGGTAGTGTAACATGTTTTATGAAAAGTTATGAAACATTTTCATAAAGCGAGAATAGAAAAACATAAGTGAAAAATAGTGTCAAATCGTGGATAAGTCTGAAATTTATCTAAAGTGTACACTATCCACACCACGACT
>JAIPJH010000024.1 GCA_021734245.1 Candidatus Cloacimonadota bacterium
AAATAGTATCAACTGACCATATGTGTTATTAACAGCCTGCTTTGCAAGCAGTTACGTTAATGGATTTTTTCAGGCATTGTCCAAGAACAGACTTACCGGCAAGGCTCCGGAGGTTTTCAGCCGGAGCCGCTACCTGTTCTTGTTTCCGGTTATCCCTGGCAGGTTGCTTCCCAGCAGAGCCTGCTTCCGTTTCACCGGAGTCGAGAAAATCTAAATTTGATTCTTTTGAGTCAAGTTTTTTTGAAGATAGATCTTTATTATACCGGAGTTTCTGCGGCAGCAGATCGATGTATTGCTGAGCGACTCTGGGCGATAGATGTGAAAGATGACTAATTTGTTGAAGTTCCGTAATGCCATGTAACCAAAGCATTTCCACTCTATGATAATCCTTGATATAGCGATCAACAGCTTCCTTGCTGTGATGCGTTTTGGCGGCAATTTTTGGAGTAAGATAGCCTTCCAGATATAAAGATATGATTTCTCTTTTGTGCGTAATTGCACCAGAGAGATCATGGATATTTCCTCTTGTTGGCAGAAGGTGTCCCTCTTTCTGGATCTGGTTGACGTATTGGCTGACCACAGCATCTGACATTCCCAGCAGCATAGCGAGATCGAGTTGTGTGAGCAGTGCTCCCTGATCGAAAGCTTCATCTACTAATCTTTGAATGCGATTCTTGCGTAATGTCTTGGTGTCGAATCCGAAAGCGATATGATCGATATCGGCATCGGTAACCAAAGAGAGAACAACCGGCTTCATTCTGGTTTGAGCGATACTTTTCCCACGCTGCGGATATTCGTCTGTAGGAACTGCCATCCAAACCAGTTGACCGCATTGGATATGTCGGAGATCGTCATCGATGCTTCCTACCAGAAAGAAGTCTTCCAGAAGTTGCAGGATGTCGTCTACAATAGCTTTGGCAGTGACTTCTCCCTTATCATATCCATAATTATGCAGGAAGCGATGGAGCAGGTGATTCTTCAGGCTTTTGTCTTTGAGTCTTCTCACTTTCTTCAATTGGATTTGAGCTTTTGTTAATGGTTTTGTCATTTTCCTGACCTCCTTATTTTTCATCAAGTCCGGATTTTTTTTTTGCTTCAGGATTAACTGATTGAGGTTCGAGCAGAGCTTGCAATCTGGGATTGCTCTTTTGTTCATAAGCTCGGAATAATTCCAAATATTCTCTTACCAGCCGGTCTGATTTTTGTGAAATCAATCTGATTTGATTTCTTTTAAATCCTTGTTTATGCAACGTGATGATCTGTATGAAATCTATTAGATAGCGTTTCACACTTCGTTCGGAATGGTTTGTGATCCGTTCAATATCAGTGAATGTATAATCTTTGAGATAATAATCGATGATGATGGTTTTGTGAGAAATACCTGGTCCCATATCCAGTTTTGAACCACGGGTTATGATGAATTTTCCTGATTGGTTCAATGCTCTGACATCCCGCTTGACAGTAGCTGGACTGGTAGTGAGAAGCATAGCAATATCTTCATAACTCAACAGTGCACCTTGATCGTAAGCTTGTCTGGTAATGCGGGCGAGACGATGTCGGCGAACACCGGCGGTACCATATTCTGCCAGGACATCAAGATCGGTGTTGAAGTCGAGGAGTTTCAAACGAACATTCTTTTTTCTGCAAAGTCGGATATGCTTTCCTGCCGGTTCTTCTGCAGATACTGCTTCATAAGAGATTTCACCGTTGGAAAGTGTTACATTGGAATGTTCTTCATAGTACTGGGAAAATTGAGAATAAAACGCTTCAGCAATGATGGGGGTAAGATTGAAATCCACCGATAGCTTCTGAATAATTGCGTCTTTGGAACTCTTGCTTTTGAGACGACCGATTCCCAAATAGTCATCTTGTTTTTTCTTAGCCATAGGACTCTCCTTATTTTTTTTCTTTAAGACGATCAGGAATGTCCAGCCTGATCTGTCAACCTTCCTATGGTCAATTGGACTAAACTTTAAATAGGAAAAAATGAAAGTTATATTTATTCTTTTGTTTGTATTTATAAGTTTTAGTTCGTTGCTATTCAGCACCACCTGGGAAGTCAAACAAGACGGTACCGGAGACTTCACATCAATTCAGGAAGGTATCAATGCATCAGTAAATTCCGACACAGTTCTTGTTTATCCTGGAACATATTTCGAAAACCTTGATTTCAACGGAAAAAACATAACTCTTTGCAGTTTGGAGTTAACAACAGGTGATCCTCAGTATATCACTTCAACCATAATAGACGGTCAACAACAAGCTAGTTGTATAAGAATACATAATGGCGAGACCGAAGCGCGTATTCAAGGCTTTACAATTCAGAATGGCTTTGGAACTCTATTTTGGTCAGAAGATGGAGGTGGTATACTATTACATGATTATAGTACAGCCTATGTGACAAATTGTGTATTGAAACATAATATATCTACTTTAGGTGGTGCTCTTTATGCAAGACATGGCTTTTTTTATGTTTCAGGATTGACTATTACAGAAAATTATTCTGGTATAGGTGGAGCACTTTACATGGCTGATGATAGTACAATAACTTTCGATCAGAATAATCGCTGTAATATCTATAATAACAATTCCGGTAAAGGAGCAGATATCTATGTTACCGATACAGGTCATGTTGATATTTATGTAGATACATTTACTGTGTTTAATCCGAGTAGATTTTTTGCACAGTATTATGATGACTCTACACTTAGTATAGACATCCAACATAACTGGATGGAACTTGAACCTAATGATCTTTATGTAGCGGTTGATGGTGATGATAACAATAGTGGATTATCACCAGATGAACCTTTAAGAAATATATCCTGGGCAGTACGCAAGATACAAGCAGATGAACAAAATCCACGTACAATCCATGTTTCAGCAGGAACATATTCCTGGGCAGAGAATCAACAGATATATCCTTTTGGTTGTAAAGAATATGTCTCAATAATTGGAGAAGATATGGATAATACTATATTGTATAATGATTTTAGCCCGGCTGGAGTAGTTACTGGTCATAATGTACAAGGATCTATTGAAATCTCAAACTTCAGTATGCAAAATAGTTCAGATTATTATACTTGGTCGGTTGTTTTTTTTTATGAAATATTATTCTTGAAAATGTCTAACATTAATATTAGTAATAATAACAATATAAGGAATGTATTTGCATCGGAACATGTATATAATGAATTTGATAATCTAATAATTACAAATAATACGTCTCAAAGACAATGTTCAGGTTTACTATTTGCTGATAATGCTGGTTTTTTAAAGAATAGTATAATAGAGGGAAATGTTTGTGATGGCCCAAATCAATATGGCTATGTTGTTGCTATGCAGTTAGAGATTTTTGATGATTTTCTAGTGGAAAATTGTAAATTCTCGAATAACTCTACGAATAACACATTTAGTCATATCGTAAGAGCAACAGGTAATTTTAATGAATCCTATGATATCACATTCAAAAATTGTTTATTCTCAGATAATGAAATTGCAAGTGATAAAGTAGTATCCTGCTTTTATACTGGAATCACAAGTTTTATAAATTGTTCATTTACGAATAATGTGTCTTCATCTTATACTTTACTTGGATGTACTAATTTAGATTTAACGAATACAATTATGTATAATCCAGATAATTCATTAGAAATTTTCATGGAGGACCATACATCTGTGAATCCAGGGATATTTACTCTAAATGTTGATTATAGTAATATTAGGGGCGGAATAGATGGAGTTTATAATCAGAATGGGGTTAATATTATCAACTGGAATGTTGGCAATATAGACGAAGAACCATTATTTATTCAGACTGGCAATGATCCATATCAACTTTCACAATTTTCACCTTGCATCGATGCTGGAATACCCGACACTACAGGTTTGTTTCTTCCACCATATGATCTTCTACATCATGAACGTATTTGGGATGGAGACAATAACGGAGAAGCAATCATTGATATGGGCTGTTATGAATTTGGAGCAGATTCAGTGGGAGTTCACAATTACGAATTGCCAATTACTAAATACGACTTATCTAATTACCCCAATCCCTTTAATCCTTCAACAACAATCTCATTCAGTCTTCCCAATGAAATCACCGGACAAGCTGAAATAAATATCTTCAATTTAAAAGGCCAAAAAGTAAAAACTCTGCCTGTCACTCTGAGCCCTTCGACGCGGCTCAGGACAAGCTTAGTCGAAGAGTCAGGTATTAATCAATTGAAAGTTCCCCGTCCTTCGACGCAGCTCAGGATGACACAAGCGGGGAACAAAGAATATTCCGTCGTTTGGAACGGCACCGACGATAACAACAAACCAGTCTCCTCTGGTATTTACTTTGCTCTCCTAAAAGCTGGAAAGATCGAAGCAAGCTGTAAGATGCTGCTTTTGAAGTGATTTTCGGACTCGACTTCAGAAGAATGAAATGAGACTGGAGTTGAGAACGAAAAACTTAAAGAACGTGTTCTGAACTCCGGACAAGTCTGAAGTCCAGTACACAAGGAAGCAAAGCTAAAAGAATTTTCACGAGATACGAGTTTCTGAGTTGCCACGAGTTTTAACTCGTGGAGAGAGAGAGAAAAAAATAATAATTCGGGTTTTAAACCTTCAATTGAGCTAAAGCCCATTTTTATGATTGTTCTAAAATCCCCGCGATAAATCACGGGGCTATTCATTTGGACTTGACCATTTTCTTGCACTTCAATATCCAAATAAATCGGGAGAGTTGAGAGCAATTTTTGTAGAAGTTTTCAAGTCCAGTTTAGCCATGTTCACCTGAACTTGAGTCCTTTTTATTTTATTATGTACACGAAAAAATCCTAATTATAATAAAAATCGTAAATAACAAAGTAGAAAGTTGACAGAAAAAAGCAGCAGAATTTTTTTGTAAACTTAATAAAAAGTTTAGTATTATAAAAATATCGGGGGAAATATGAAGAATATCCGAAATATTGCTCTGGTCGGTGCCAGTGGAGCTGGCAAAACCAGCCTGGCAGAGCAAATGTTATTCAACTCAAAAGCTACTACCAGGGTTGGTAAAATCGAAGATGGCAACACAGTGATGGACTCCAATGCTGAAGAAATAGAAAAAGGCATGTCTATGACCCTTGGCGTAGCAAATCTCAACTGGAAGGACACCAAAATTAATATTCTGGATACTCCCGGATATGTTGATTTCTCTGGTGAACAAATCGCTGCCGCTACAGCAGTGGAAAATGTGTTGTTCGTTGTGAATGCAGCAGCCGGATTTGAAGTAGGTTTGGAACAATCTCTGGAATTACTGGGTGATCGAAAAGTTACCAAATCCATCATTATCAATCGCATGGATAATGAAGGTGCCGATTTCAAGAAAGCTCTGGAACTTATCGGTGAAAATACTGATATCACTCCTGTACCAATTATGATCCCAATCGGAAGAGAACACAAATTTAATGGTGTAGTAGATATCGTTCAAGGCAAAGCTTTTATCGAAGGAAAAGCGGCTGAAATTCCTGCCGACCTGGCTGATACTGTAGAAGAAGCCAGAATGTCTTTGATGGAATCGGTGGCAGAAAGTGATGATGCACTTCTGGAAAAGTATTTTGAAGAAGGCGAGCTTACTGATGAAGAAATGGCAAATGGAATTCAAAATGCCATTAATGCCGGAACCCTGGTTCCTGTTTTTGCCTGTTCAGCTACACATAACATCGCTGTAAATGAAGTAATGGACGCTATCGTTAGGTATCTTCCTGCTCCAGATCAGATGAAACTCACAGTTCTGGAAGGTGATGCTGAAAAGAAAATAGCTTTAGATGAAAACGGCGAATTATTTGCTTTTGTATTCAAATCATTTTCCGATCCAAATGTGGGCGATATTGCTTACGTTAGAGTGTTTTCCGGTTCTATGAAATCCGGATTGGATGTATATATTCCAGAACGTGACAGCAAGGACAGAATTGGAACGATCAATACAGTTATAGGGAAAAATCGAAAGGATATTTCCGAGCTGAAAGCCGGTGATATCGGTGGTTTGGTTAAGATCAAGGTTGCACGTGGATTCAATTCTATCGTTAAGATCGGATCAAAACTTAGAATGCCGGAAGTTGCACTTCCTACACCAGTTTTCTGGCAAGCTATCAAAGCCGATAATCAAAGTGATGAAGACAAGATCGGTGCTGCTCTTGCCAAATTCCTGGAAGAAGATCCAACCATCAGCATGAGCATGAACGCTGAAACCAATGAAAACATTCTGGCAGGAATCGGTGAACAGCAGATCGGGCTTATTCAAAAGCGTCTCAAATCTCGTTTCAAGATAGAAACGAACGTAAAAACTCCTTCGGTTCCTTACCGTGAAACTGTAAAAGGCAATGCAGATGTAAGCTACAAACACAAAAAACAATCCGGTGGAAAAGGACAGTTCGGAGAAGTTTATTTCCGCGTAAAACCTCTTCCTCGCGGCGAAGGTTTTGAGTTTATTAATTCCGTGGTTGGTGGTACAATTCCCAGCAAATTCATACCTGCTATAGAAAAGGGTTTGAACGAGATAATGGGAGATGGAATCATTTCCGGAAATCCCATCGTTGATATCAGCGTTGACGTTTATTATGGAAGTTATCACGATGTCGACTCATCTGAAATGGCTTTCAAGATCGCAACCTGGCAATGTCTTAAGAAAGCTTTCAAGGAAGCAAAAGGAATTTTGCTGGAACCAGTTCACAATGTTCAGATCATCATTCCCGATGAATACATGGGCGATGTGATGGGAGACATTTCTACACGTCGTGGAAAAATTATGGGAATGGAACAAAAAGGCAAAAAGCAGACTTTGAATGCTCAGATGCCTTTGGCTGAATTGTTCAGTTACTATCCTGCCCTGAAATCTCTTACCCAGGGACGTGGTAAATTCACTCAGGAATTTTCACATTACGAGAAAGTTCCGGATGATATTGCTGCCAAAGTGATCGAAGAAGCTAATAAAAGAGACGAATAGGATTCAATGAAAAATTTTTGCAGCCCTGTTCATCTTTGCAGGGCTGCTTTATTTATCAAATATTTCAGAGATAGAATGAGTAAATTTATTGCGGAGGAAGAATGTCCGGTCATAGTAAATGGAGTTCAATAAAACATAAAAAAGGTGCAGCCGATGCCAAACGCGGCAAGATCTTTACACGTTTGGTAAAAGAGATAATTGTTTCTGCCCGGGAAGGTGGTGGTGATCCTGATTCCAATCCCAGATTGCGACTGGCAATTGCCAATGCCAAAAGCAATAACATGCCGAATTCCAATATTGACAGAGCGATAAAACGCGGAACCGGCGAGATCGAAGGTGCCAGTTACGAAAATTATTTGTACGAAGGTTATGGCCACAACGGTGTAGCAATCCTGGTGGAAACACTCACCGATAACAAGCAGAGAACAGTTTCGGAAGTTCGTCATTGTTTTTCCAAATTTGGTGGTTCGATGGCAGAAAGCGGAGCAGTTTCCTGGATGTTTGAACAGAAGGGTCTTATCGAAATGGAGAAAAATGATCTGGATGAAGATGAAGTGATGATGGCTGCTTTGGATGCCGGAGCGGAAGATTTTGTAGCAGAAGAAGACAATTTTGAAATTTACACCGATTATCAGGATCTTCACACAGTTGTCAAAAATCTGGAAGAACAAGACTATAAATTGGGGAAAACAGAGCTTACCAGAGTTCCCAATAATCAGATCAATGCAGATGATGTTGCTGAAAAATTGCTGAAGCTTCTGGATAATCTGGAAGATCTGGACGATGTTCAAAAAGTTTATGCCAATTTTGAAATTTCCGAAGATGTGATGGAGAAACTCTCAACAGATTGATCTCGGAGAATAATTGATAATTTTAGGAATCGATCCCGGTAGTCAAAATTGTGGTTACGGGATCCTGCAAGTAGAAAAACGCAGGATCGTTGCTGCCGGATGCGACGTTATAAAAACTGATACTTCGGCAAAACTGGAAAATAGATTGACCGTAATCTACGAAAATATTAAAAATGTAATTGATGAATATAAACCAGAAATTGCTGCGGTCGAAACCATATTTTATGGTAAAAATATCAAATCCGCTTTCACACTTGGCCATGCCCGTGGAGTCATCATGCTGGCTTTAGCTCAGAGTGGAATTCAAACTTTTGAATATTCTCCAAGAGAAGTGAAACAATCTGTAGTTGGAAATGGAAATGCTTCCAAAGAACAAGTGGAATTCATGGTGCAGAAAATTTTGAATATGGATATCAAAAATAAAACTCAGGATGCTACCGATGCGCTGGCGATTGCACTTTGCCAGTTCAATAAAGAAAGATTCAGGATGAAAAAATGATCGCTTTTTTAGATGGAATTATCAGTCACAAAGAACCTGTTTTTGCTGTTTTAAATTGTGCCGGAGTTGGTTATGAAGTGAATATTCCACTCAGCACCTACGACAAACTTCCCGAGATCGGAAAAAAAGTGAAACTTCATATTCATTATTCTTTCAACGAAATGGATGGTGTGCGGTTATTTGGTTTTATAAGCCAGGAAGAGAAAAATCTGTTCCGCAATCTGATAGCAATTTCCAAGATCGGGCCAAAACTTGCCCTGGCGATTCTGAGCGGACTTCCTGTTAATGATTTGATGCGGGCAATTCAAGCTGGAGATGTCGGTTTGATCGCAACAATTCCCGGAATTGGCAAGAAATCTGCCGAAAGATTGATCATCGAACTCAAAGATAAAGTTGGAAATATTTCTGCCGAATCTATTCTGATTTCCCAAGGTGATTCTTCCGATATCGTTACAGAAGCTGAATCTGCGCTCATCACATTGGGTTATAAGCAATTTGAAGTAAGAAAGCAAATTTCCAAACTGATAAAAGAAAAAGATTATAAAACTTCCGAAGAAATTGTGAAAGCAACGATTCGCTCTCTCTATAAAAAAAGCAGAAGGTAATATAAACTGTCTTCTATGATAAACGTACGGTTAGAAGCTTATAAAATTATTTATAAAGTTATATCAAAATCTATCTTTTCCGATAAATTATTGCAGCAGATGAGTAAAAAAATAAAATCTGCCGGAGAAGAATCTCAACTGCTTTATTTACTTGTGAAAGGTGTTATCAAGATGTACAAGAATCTTGATTATATCGCGTCTTTTCATACTGATAAAAATAAATGGCAAAACACAAATCTAAAATTTAAAATACTTATTTATATCGGACTTTATCAACTTATTTATACCGATAACATTCCTGAACATGCTGCAGTGAACGAGACAGTGGATACAGCAAAAAAACTGTTTGGAAGCAAAGTTGCCAACTTCGTTAATGCTGTGCTAAGGTCGTATCTTCGCTCCCCTGAATTTGCTTATCCCGAAGATCTCATTTCCAGATTGTCTATAAAATATTCTTTTCCCGAAGATATTATTCAGAAATGGCTGGAATATTGGGGAGAAGATGATACTACAAAACTTTGTAAATATTACAATCAAGCGCCCAAGTTACACTTCAGAAGCAATCATCTGGCTACCGATCCTGATAAATTGAAGAAATATTTTGAAAGACGAAACATTCAAATTCACAAACATGAATTTTCGGAAAATATGTTTGTTACAGACCAGGCGACAGCAGTTTTGAACGATGTGGCTTTCAGTGAAGGATATTTTTCTATTCAGGATACTTCTGCGGCTTTGGTTGTGGAACTTCTGGAGCCCAAAATGCATGAATCGATCTTAGACCTTTTTGCAGCACCTGGAGGAAAGGCAACTTACATATCGGAATTAATGGTTGATACCGGAGAATTAATCGCAGTAGATAAATTTCCCAACAAAATAAAGAAATTGAAGCAGGCGATGGAACGGCTGAAATTGACAAATATTACAGCTATTGCAGAAGATGCCTTCAATTATGGCCCTGTTGCTCCTGCATTCGACAAAGTTCTGCTGGATGTACCCTGTTCCGGCTGGGGAGTTTTTCAGAAAAAAGCTGAACTGCGCTGGCAGCAGAACCAGAATATCAAAAAATTGCTAAAATTGCAGGAGAATGCCCTTAAAACCGGAGCTTCATTCGTCAAAGAAAATGGCTTTCTAATCTATAGTACCTGCACATTGAATCAAGAAGAAAATGAACGTCAGATTGAAAAATTTCTTGCAAGAAATAAGATGTTCAAACTTATTCCAGCCAAGAATATTTTGAAAAGTGGCGTTACAGATAACGGCTATCTGAAAACGCTGCCCTTCAAACATAATATGGATGGTGCTTTTGCTGCCAAAATGCAAAAGATCGATTAAGGAGATTTATTAGATGAAGAAAAAAATACAATCATTCTTTATAGCAGTTTCTATCTTAGTTGTCATATTTATTGCAGGTTTCTTTTTGATCAATTTTGTGATGAAGCTTATTGTGGGGCATGGTAATGAAGTAAAAGTTCCCAACCTTGTAAATATGAATTACAATGTGGCACAAAAGCTTTGTAATGAGAACAATCTCTATCTGCATGAAGCAGAAGTGGTTAACAATGACGAGGTAGAAAAGGGACATATCATCTCTCAAAATCCTCATCCGAATATTATGACCAAAAGATTTAGAACGGTCGATGTGGTGGTCAGTAACGGCCCGGAAATGGTTAGAATTCCATTCCTGTATAATTTAACTGTAGTAGAGGCTAAACTAAAATTGGAGAATGCCGGTCTGAATTTAGGCAAAAAGATCTATCGCTATTCCGACGATGTGGAAGAAGGAAAAGTAGTGTATTCTCAACCAATTGCCGATGAACTTATTGCCAAAAGAAGTCAGGTCGATGTTATTGTGAGCCTTGGAAAATACTCTTCCTCTTCTTCATCCAATAATAAATGGAAGAACCTGCTTCAGGGCGAAGATTAAAAAGCAATTTAATCGAAAGAATTCGTCGACGCTTGCGTCGGGGTTTTCCAAATTTTCTCCCCTGTTTGAGGGGAGATGCCGAAGGCAGAGGGGTAAATATCTAAGAATTCTTCGACGCTCTGCGTCGTGGTTTCCAACTTTCCTCCTCTGTATATGTCGTTTTAGCAAAGCAAAACGTCACTGAACATCAGCCTTTTCTATAGGGGAGATGCCGAAGGCAGAGGGGTAAAGAATTTTCTTTATTCAATAAAAATTTCGAACAAAAATCACCCTTATTCCGGGTGGTTTTTTATTGTTTTTAAAATATGAAACGCTATCTGCTTGAAATAAAACAACTTACAGCGCTAATAATTTACTCAAAAATTTGACAGAAGTTTTCGTAACTTTTTGCAAATAAAAAAGTTGACACATATTCACCGAAAATCTAAATAGACACATTAATTAATTATATATTATAATAATTAATAAGTCTAAAAAAGAGGTATTGAAATTATGGCAGAACAGAACTATTCAGCAAAGAATATTAAAGTTCTGAAAGGCTTGGAAGCTGTACGTAAACGACCTGCAATGTATATTGGTGGAACCAGTGAACGTGGTTTGCATCATCTTGTATATGAGGTTGTGGATAACAGTATCGATGAAGCTATGGGTGGTTATTGCGACAAGATCGAAGTTATTATCCGATCTGATGGATATGTGTCGATAGAAGATGACGGAAGAGGTATTCCGGTCGAGATGCATAAGTCGGAAAAAATTCCTGCATTGCAGGTGGTAATGACTGTGCTTCATGCCGGCGGAAAGTTTGATGATAAATCATACAAGGTTTCCGGTGGATTGCATGGAGTTGGCGTGTCTGTAGTAAATGCTCTTTCAGAACATTTGGAAGTAGAAGTTTATAAACAAGGAAAAATTTATCATCAGGATTATAAACACGGCATTCCTCTAAAAGAATTGGAAGTGTTGGGAAAAACCGACAAACATGGAACAAAAACGATTTTCAAACCAGATCCTACAATTTTTGAAACAACTACATTCAGTTTTGATTATCTTTCAGTTAGATTGCGTGAACTTGCTTTCCTGAATCGTGGAGTGCGAATAATATTGAAAGATGAGAAATCGGGTAAAATTCATGACTTCAAATATGAAGGTGGAATCAACTCGTTTGTGAAATTCCTGAACGAAAACAAAAAAGCTCTTTTTGATGAACCCATCTATATTTTTGGAGAAAGAGAAGGAACTGAATTTGAAGTTTCAATCCAGTATAACGAAAGTTTTCAGGAAATCATCTACAGCTTTGCGAACAATATTAACACTATCGAAGGCGGAACGCATCTTAGCGGTTTCAAATCTGCACTTACTCGTGCTGTGAATACTTACATAAAGAATGCAAATTTATTGAAAAACGAGAAGGTGTCTCCCGGTGGTAGCGATATTCGTGAAGGAATTACTGCAGTTGTAAGTGTAAAACTCAGTGATCCCCAATTTGAAGGTCAGACCAAAACCAAACTCCAAAATAGTGATATCGATGGAATTGTGAATTCAATCGTTTATGAAAAGTTGATGGAATTTTTTGAAGAGCATCCAGCTGAGGCAAAGAACATTTCCATGAAAGCAATTTTAGGAGCCAGATCTCGAGAAGCTGCAAGAAAAGCTCGTGAACTTACCCGAAGAAAATCTGTTCTGGAAAGCGGCAGCCTTCCTGGCAAACTGGCAGATTGTTCCATTCAAGATCCAACTCAAACTGAGATCTTCCTGGTCGAGGGAGATTCTGCGGGTGGTTCTGCCAAGATGGGAAGAGACAGAACTTTCCAGGCGATCCTGCCACTTTGGGGAAAAATGTTGAACACGGAAAAAGCCAGGATCGATAAAGTACTGAACAACGATAAAATTCAACCAGTTATCTTAGCTCTTGGCGCAGGAATTGGTGATGAATTTGATATTACCAAATTGCGCTACAGCAAGATAGTAATTATGGCCGATGCCGACGTCGACGGCCAGCATATTGCCACTCTGCTGCTTACATTTTTCTTCCGTTATATGCGTCCTCTGGTAGAATATGGCCATATTTATATAGCCAAACCACCCTTATTCCAGATCAGAAAAGGAAAATCGAAAAAGTATGTGTATTCCATGCAGGAAAGAGATGAAATGCTGAAAGAAATGGGAGGCAAAGGATTACATGTGCAGCGATACAAAGGTTTGGGTGAGATGAATGCGGATCAACTGTGGGAAACTACTCTGGATCCTGAAAAAAGAATTTTAACATCAGTTAAGATAGATGATGCTATCGAAGCAGACAGAATGTTTACAATTCTGATGGGTGATGAGGTGGAACCCCGCCGAGAATTCATCGAACAGAATGCTAAATATGCTGAGATAGATGTGTAGTGGGGGAATTATGATACATGATAGATCGAGAATTGAACTTATAGAAATAGAAGATGTTTTAAAGAAAGCTTATCTGGAATATTCCATGAGCGTGATCGTGTCACGTGCTCTTCCAGATGTGCGTGACGGTTTGAAGCCTTCTCAACGTAGAATTTTGTATGCAATGAATGAATTGAACCTGACTCCGGGAAGAGGATTTAGAAAATGTGCAAAGATCGCCGGTGATACTTCCGGTAATTATCACCCTCATGGTGAACAGGTCATCTATCCTACGATGGTTCGTATGGCTCAACCCTGGAGTTTACGCTACATGCTGGTAGATGGACAGGGAAACTTTGGTTCCCAGGATGGAGATCCACCTGCTGCTATGCGTTACACAGAAGCCAGATTACAAAAAGCTTCTGTAGATCTGATGGAGGATCTGGATAAGGAAACGGTTGATTTCCAGACTAACTACGACGATACACGCCAGGAACCTACTGTATTCCCATCTAAATTTCCCAACTTGATGGTAAATGGTTCTTCTGGTATTGCTGTAGGAATGGCAACGAATATGGCTCCTCACAACGTTTCTGAAGTTTGTGACGGAATCATAGCTTATATCGAAAATCCAGATATGGAAGCAATGGACTTTTTGAAGTACATAAAAGGACCGGATTTCCCAACTGGTGGCTACATCATTGGCAAACAGGGAATAAAAGATTATTTCCAGACAGGTCATGGCCGTGTGATAATGCGCGGAAAAGCAGCTGTGGAAACTAAAAACAATGGAATGGAAATGATAGTTATCACCGAGATTCCATACATGTTGAACAAAACTCTTCTCATTGATAAAATTGTTAGTCTTGTTAAAGATAAAAAAGTAGAAGGTATCAGCGACATACGAGATGAATCGGGTCGTCAGGGAATGCGACTTGTAATTACAGTAAAAAGGAATGCAGAAGCAAGTACCGTTCTCAATAAACTTTATAAATATTCTCAATTGCAGACCAGTTTCAGCGTCAATAATCGAGCTCTGGTTGGTGGAATTCCTCAAGTGATAAATATAAAAGATATGGTTCAGAATTTTGTAGATTTCCGTCATGAGGTTGTGGTTCGCCGTACTCAGTATGAATTGAAAAATGCTGAACACCGTTTACATATTTTGGAAGGTTACAGAATAGCCTTGGATAATATCGACGATATCATCAAAACGATCCGAGCTTCCAAAACTACAACCGAAGCCAGTGAAAATCTCCAGGAAAAATTTAAATTAAGTGAAATCCAGGCAAAAGCAATCCTGGATATGAGATTGCAGAAATTAACTGGATTAGAAAGAGAAAAGGTAGAAGAAGAATACAATAAACTGGTCAAGTTTGTAGCAAAACTGAAAAACATTTTAGAAAAAAAACATCTCAGAATGAATATAATCAAACGAGAAACAAACGAGATAAAAGAAAAATACAAAGATCTCAGACGCACAACGATCCTGGAAGGTAATGCCGATATCGATACTGAAGATATGATAGCTGATGAAGAAATGGTGGTAACGATTTCTCATAGTGGATACATCAAGCGTCTTCCTATTGCTACTTATAGAAAACAGGGAAGAGGTGGAAAGGGTCTTGCTGGTTCAAACTTGAAAGATGATGATTTTGTGGAAAGTATATTTGTAGCATCTACTCACGCTTATATTCTGTTCTTTACAAACTTTGGAAAATGCTATTGGCTCAAAGTTCATCGCATTCCAAATGTAGGTAGATTGGCTCGTGGTAAAGCGATCGTTAACTTGCTGCAACTGGAAAAAGATGAGAAGATCGAAGCTTTTGTAACAGCTCGTGATTTTGAGCAACCGCATTATGTAACGATGGTTACCAAAAAAGGAACTGTGAAGAAATCAGAATTGAATGCTTTTTCTCGTCCCAGAGTAAATGGAATTATTGCCATCAAGCTTATTGAAGGTGATCGTTTGATCGATGCCAAGATCACGGAAGGTGATAACGATATTTTACTTGCCACAAGTCATGGATATGCAAACCGTTTCCATGAATCTGATGCACGCAGCATGGGAAGAAATTCTCAAGGAGTTCGCGGAATCAGATTGCGAGAAGGTGATGAAGTTGTTTCGATGGTTGTCATCAAGCGTGAAGGAACTCTGCTTGCAATAAGTGAGAATGGATATGGAAAACGTACCGAGATCAGTGATTATAAAGTAACCAAACGCGGCAGCAAAGGTGTGATAACCCTGAAAACTACAAAACGAAATGGCAACCTGGTTGCTCTGCTGGAAGTTGTAGATAATGATGATTTGATGATCGTAACCAGAGAAGGAATGATCATTCGTCAGGCGGTGGATCGCATTTCTGTTATCGGTCGAAATACCCAGGGTGTCAAATTGATCGGATTGAATAAAGGAGATCAGGTATACGATCTGGCACGCATCTTCGCTGAAGATGAAGAGGAAGAAGAAATCCTGGAAAATGTATTTGAAACTGATAAAGAAGCTACCGACTCTGAAGAAACAACAGAAGAAACAACCAGTGATGATAGTGCTGAAGAATCAGATATGGAAGAAGACGAACTGATTGATTCAGAAGAAGATAAAGAAACAGAACCTGAAGAAGATTCTGAAGAATCAGATGAAACTGAGGAAGAAAAACCAAAGAAAAGAGGTCGAAAACCAAAAAATGAAGAGCTGACTCTGGATTTTGACCTTGACGAATAATTAGCCGATATTAGATTTCTGAACAATAAAGTAGAGGTGATGATTTGATCACCTCTACTTGTATTCAATGAAAAAAAAGGAAATGGCTATGCACAAGAAAATGTTTTTTGCCGTCGCATTGGGAATTTTGAGTATTGTATTTTCTTCCTGCTCAATAAAATATGTCCCCATCCAATCTGCAGATATTTCCATTACAGACGATTTTGCCGTCCTGAAAAAAAAGGACATTACTTTTGCTGTCGAAAACAAATACTGGATCAAAGATCCACAGAATTTGACCGATTATTTCACAACTTTTTTTGTCTCGATCAAGAATAATACTGATCGAAGAATTGAGATTAATGAAGCAGATATCGTACTTCTGGATGAATATGAAAACCAATATGATGTAGTTTCATTAGATTATATCGAAAATCTACTTCTGCCGAAACAGATAGAATTTTTGTACATCGATACCATAGAACAAACGGATGGTGAAGATTCCGATAGACTGCAAATGCTGGAAAAACAGAAAGATACATTAGAAAAGTGGCGAGAATCAAAGAAGAACCTGATCACTTATTCTCTGCATTTTGGCACTCTTCATCCAGGAGCTCAAAAATCAGGATTCATTTTCTTTCCAAAATTATCATCCAAAAATAATAAATGTAAGATCATTTTTAGAGACAACACGATTGAATTTATACGTCAGGATGTTAAAAAGAAGCAGGAAAAATAGTGTTCGTGGTTGGACTAAACTTGTCCCGAACTTAGCGTAGGGATCACCATGACACATTTTATTAACAGTACAAACTTAGTGTCATCCTGAGCGGAGTCGAAGGATGCAAAGCATAAGATGAACACAAAAGCAACTAAAAAATCATCAGTAGCCAAAGTCGGTGTGATTACCGGCGGAACAGCCTTTGTGCTTACGGTTTTCTTGGGAATCACTGCCAATTCTCTGGCTTTGTGGGCAGATTGCGCAGCTACTTTTCTGGATTTTATGGCAGTTTTCATTGCCTGGCAGGGTTTTAAAAAAGTAGAAACTCAATCAACCGAAAAATTCAATTACGGCTACGGCAAATTTGAGAGCTTCTCCAGTTTGGGAATGTCAATTTTAATGATTATCTCATTTGTCTGCATCATGATAATTGCTCTTATTCGTTTCAGCAATCCAGTTGCAGTTACTGGAATGGGAGTTGTCATTGGTATGGGAGCTCACACGATTTTTGGCGTGATAAATGGAAGTCTGTTTTTCAAAAGTATTCAACTTGATAAGCAGGATAAATCTTCTCTCAGTTCTGCTCAACGCAGGATGTATCTTGTAAAGTTCAGTGCCAATATTTTAATGGTGGCAACTTTGATCTTATCTTATTTCCTGCATCAATATAAATGGGCAATGTATGCAGATCCTGTTACTGCCACAATTATTGCTTTGATGATACTTTCCAATGCTACAAAAATCTTCAAACATTCCAGTCGCGATCTTTTAGATTATGCTCTGGAAGAACAGTCACAACTACTTATTTTACGTTCACTGGCAAACCATTTTGATCGTTATGAAAATATCAAAGACATCAGAACACGTGCTTCCGGTGGAAAGATCTACGTGGAAATATTCCTGGAATTTGATGGTAATCTGAAACATTCTGAAGTCATGGAAACGGTCAATTCCATGCAGAATGAAATCACAGAATTACTTAATTGTGATGAGGTGCTGATAATACCAGTTTAAACTTCCCAATGTGCAAAGCTCTTCGGAATGTTTAAATTGCTAATTTCAAAATTTAAAAAAATTTTGAACAAGAAATAGAAATGTAAGATATAAAATTGCTACAAAATCTCATTTCTCATCTCTCATCTCTCATTTCTCATTTCTCATTTCTCATCTCTTAAATCCCCAAATCAATAAACATCAACATTCGGAAGAGCTACGCACATTCCGAAGTTGATGTTTGCAAACAGGATGTTTGCCTTACTTGACAAAATAAGCTTCACATTAAATCTCGCATTCTTAATAAATTATAAAAATATAAGAGGATAAAATGCTGGATTTTATAGGAAGTAAAAAACGAACGAACTACGCTGGCAGACTTACAGAAAAAGAAGTTGGCAAAACTGTAACTTTGATGGGCTGGGTGCACCGCCGCCGCGATCTGGGTGGACTTATTTTTATCGATCTGCGAGATATTACTGGAATCGTACAAGTTGTATTTCGGCCAGAAGATGGGGAGCTGCACAAGAAAGCTGGCAGATTGCGAAATGAATACGTATTTGCTGTTACTGGAGAGGTTTGCGCTCGCGATGAAGGAAATATAAATAAGAAAATGGCAACCGGCAGCATCGAGGTAGCAGCTGAAAATTTACTGCTTCTCAACGATTCTGAGCCGCTTCCTGTTCAGATCAATGAAAATATACTGGCGGAAGAAGATTTACGCTTAAAATACCGTTATTTGGACTTGAGAAGAGAAAAACTTCGTCGTATCATGTTGCTACGTCACGAGATCGTTTTTGCTATTCGTGAATTTCTGGTGCAGCATGATTTCTATGAAATTGAAACTCCGATCCTGATGAAAAGCACTCCGGAAGGGGCACGAGATTATCTTGTTCCCAGCCGTATTCATCATGGCAAATTTTTTGCATTACCGCAGTCTCCGCAAATCTATAAACAGCTTCTGATGATAGCAGGTTACGATCGTTATTTCCAGATCGCACGCTGTTTCCGAGATGAAGATTTGCGTGCCGACAGACAACCGGAATTCACTCAGCTTGACCTGGAAATGAGCTTTGTAACTCAGGATGAAATCTTCGATTTGAATGAAAAATTATTCAAATATATTTTCCGGAAAGCTATTGGGGTGGAATTGGAAACACCATTCCCACGTCTTACCTACAAAGAAGCAATGAACCGCTTCGGCATCGATAAACCGGATTTACGTTTCGGCATGGAACTTATAGATATTTCTGAAATTGTACAAGCATCGGAATTCAAAGTTTTTTCTGGTGCATTGCAAAGTGGTGGAAGCGTTCGCTGTGTAGTTGCACCTGGTTGTGCTGGTTATTCGCGAAAGCAGATCGACGGACTTACAGAAATTGCCAAACATCTCGGTGGGAGAGGATTAGCTTACTGCAAAGTGGAAGAAGGCAGTTTAAATGCCGGAATTTCAAAGTTTTTATGCGAAGAGGAAGTAAGAGAGATCCTGAAGAAAACTGAGGCAAAAGATGGTGATCTGATCCTGTTTGCTGCGGATTCCAACAAAATTGTCTTCAAGGTTCTGGCAGAAATAAGAAATCATTTTGGACGTGAATTGAATTTGTATGATAAAAACGATTTCAATTTTGTCTGGATCACAGATTTCCCGCTTTTTGAGTATGATGATCAAACTCAAAAATGGGAAACAGCGCATCACATGTTCACTTTGCCAAAAGAAGAACACGTGAAATATTTTGAAAATGAAGCAGACTGGGATAAGATCGAAGGGCAGCTTTACGACCTGGTTTGCAACGGCATGGAACTTTCGTCCGGCAGTATTCGTTGTCACCGTTTAGACATTCAGAAGAAGATATTCGATGTATTGGGATTCAGCGAAGCAGAACTGGAAGAAAAATTCGGTTTTTTCCTGAATGCACTTAGATATGGAACTCCTCCACACGGTGGAATTGCTCCTGGAATCGACAGAATGGTGATGATAATGAGTGGAGCCGATTCGATTCGTGATGTTATCGCCTTCCCGAAAACTCTGCAAGCTTCAGATCTGATGAGCGAATCCCCTGCGGAAGTAAGTCAGCAGCAGCTGGAAGAGCTGGCGCTGAAGATCGTGAAAACACAGAGAAGCAGAGACACAGAGGGCACAAAATAAAATCATGTATTGTATCCTGAGCCCTTTGTCAAGCTTGGTCGAAGAATGAAGCAATAATGAAAAAAATTAGTCATCTTGAGGAAACTTTTAACCTGACTTTCGACTGTGTCCGCCGAAGCTTGGTGAAGACGTGAGAACAACGGCATCACACACCCCGTCAACTTCGTTGCCACCCCTCTCAAGAGGGGAATTGTATTAATATAACGATGATAAATTTTATGAAAACCATCGCTGCCATCACGTTCGGCTGCAAAGTGAATCAATACGAAACTTCCTGCATATTGGATGAATTCGCACAGCATGGATATAAAATTGTCGATTTTAACAAACCCGCAGATATTTATATAATCAATTCCTGCACTGTTACCAATCGTACAGATTACAAAAGCCGTAATGCTCTACGAAAAGCATTGCAACAAAAAGAAATCAATCCTGGAACAAAAGTGGTCATAACAGGTTGTTATTCTCAAAGAAATAGTGATGAAATTCTGAAGATCGGTGATGTAGACCTGATTGTGGATAACAACGAGAAAAGTAAAATTTATGAGTTGATAGAATACGATAAAAACCTTCCAGGTTTCGGAAACCTGGAAAGGTTGAATATTTTCGACGAACTATCCACCACGCAAATGATCGATCATTCCCGTGCTTTTATCAAAGTTCAGGATGGCTGCGATTATTATTGTGCATATTGTGCGGTAGCTTATGCACGCGGACCTTCCCGCAGTCGAGATAAAGATAAGGTTATAGATCAGATTACAATCCTAACTGAAAAAGGTTATCGCGAATTCGTTCTGGGTGGCATTAATCTGGGACTTTTCGGACATGAAAAAAATGATAATTATTTTCTGGCTGATCTGCTAAAAGACATCGAAAAAATCAATAAAGTCAAATTGATCCGACTCAGTTCACTGGAACCACAACTTTTCAGTGATGATCTGCTGAATTATTTTAAAGAAAGCAAAAAGATCTGTCCGCATTTTCATATTCCACTGCAGGTTGGCTGCGATGAACTTCTTCAGAAAATGGGCCGAAAATATACAACAGCAGAATTTCTCCAAACGATCCACAAACTCAAACAAATTTTCCCAAACTGTGCAATCGGAATCGATGTGATAGCTGGTTTGCCGGGAGAAACCGATGAACTCTTCCAGAAAACTTATGATTATCTGAAATCTTTGGATTTTACCTATCTTCATGTTTTTTCATATTCGCGCCGTCCGGGAACACGAGCTGCAGAAATGAAAGAGCAAGTAAATGGTAAGTTCATCAATAAACGAAGTAATATTTTAACGCAACTTTCCCAGCAGAAAACAGAAAATTACATATCAAAAAGCCTGAATTCCAAAACAGAACTTCGTGGAGTTATCGAACAGAAAAAAGATGGTTTTTGGACAGCCCTTTCCGATCATTTCATCAGGATATATATCTCTTCAGAAAAAGATTTGGAAAAAAAGTATTTACACTTTATTCCCATAAAGAAAAGATTAAATGGAATTGAAGTAGAGAGGATAAACGTGAAAGCAGAAAGTGAAAAAAATTAATAGGAATTTTTGTGATAAAAATTATTGACCTAACAATAAATTTTGGGCAGCACATTGTTCTGCAAAGCATAAATCTGCAGATTCAGAAGAATATGATCACAACCATCGTTGGAGAAAGCGGTTGTGGTAAAAGCGTGCTGATGAAAGCAATTGAAGGTCTTATCGTTCCGACTTCCGGATCGATCGAGATAGATGGTGAGAAATTATTGGATCAGAATCGAGATGGAGTGAAGCGAATTCGTAAGAAAATGGCGATGCTTTTTCAAGGATCTGCCTTATTGGATTCATTAGATGTTTTTCAAAATGTAGCTCTTCCACTAAAAGAACATACACAAACCAGTGATGATGAGATTTTTGAGATCGTTGAGGAAAAACTGAACCTGGTGGGACTGGAAAATGTAATGCACAAAATGCCTTCCGAACTCAGCGGAGGAATGAAAAAGAGAGTTGCTTTGGCCAGAGCAATAATTTTGCAACCAGATTATATAATTTATGATGAACCGACTACAGGATTAGATCCAATTATTGCTTCAGAAATTACTTCTCTAATAATGAAACTTCACAATAATTATAATATTACATCTATCGTCATCACTCACGATCTGGATTGCATAAAAAACTTGAAAAGCAATATTGCCATGATCAATGATAAAAAGATCATTTTTAATGGTTCATTCCAGGAATTTATGAATTCCAAAAATGAACATGTACGTAAATTTTCAGGAAATTAGAGGAATTATGAAATTCTATAAAAATAAAAAAGCCAACGATTTCAAAGTAGGTCTGTTCACATTGATTGGATTAGCTATTTTGGTTCTGTGCTACATCTGGTTCATGGAGATTTTGGAAAATCGAAATTATTCACACTTGAAAGTTGCCTTTGATAATGCCGGAAATACTGAAATTGGAAGTCCGGTAACCATAAATGGTGTAAAAAAAGGACGAGTAGAAGGAATAGAAGTTAAACAGGATGGCGTAATCCTGCTGCTTAAAGTTCAACTTGATTTTACTCTTTTGGAAGGAACGGAATTCTATATTTTAGAATCAAGTTTAATGGGTGATATTCAGATAGAAATAGTTCCGGGAAATCAGGCAGCTGAACTTGATCTGAATAATGTGCATTCCGGAAAAAGACAGATGGGGCTGACGCGTCTGGTTGCCAATCTGGGAGAGATAGTTGTAGGATTGCAATCCATTATGGAAAAAGTTTACGGAGAAGATAATCTGATCGAAGATTTTCAGGCAGTGATGGACACGACTAAAAATATCATGCACAAAGTAAGCGCTTCTTTCGATAAAAATTCATCTCAATTTGAACAATTGATTTCCAACGCAAATAATTTTTCTTCCAAGCTAAATAAGTTGATCGACGAAAATGGGGAAGATGTTTCCGATACAATCGGTAAAACATCACTTCTCATTTCCGAAATTGATAAAACGATGCAAAATATGCAGAAGATCACGGTTGATCTGCAGTCAATTAGCCAGAAAATGAGTAATGAAAACAGCAGTTTCAATCGTTTGATCAGCGAAGAAGAACTTTATAATAATTTGTTGAAAGCCACATCCCACATGGATTCTTTAATCCTCGATATCAAAAAAAATCCCAAGAAATACTTTGAGATCAAGGTCTTTTAAATTAGTATTTTAGCAAAAAGAGTTTTAGGATAGTTATAATGAAAAAAGTTGTGATCTATTTTCTGTTATGTCTCACGATCAGTTTAAATGCCTACAGTTTTGGTCAGAATAAAATACAAAGTGGTGATGCCGAGTGGAGCAAAATTGCTACTTTGCATTTTGATATATATTTTCAAAAGGGAGAAGATGATTTTGGAAAAGCAGCTGCTTTGATGGCAGAAGAAGCTTATTACAAGATAAAAGCTGATTTCAAATCTCCCATTCGCAGTAGAATTCCCATTATTTTCTATAAATCACGCCAGGATTTTGAAACCACGAATGTGATCTATTCGCTGCTTTCAGAAGGTGTTGGTGGTTTTACTGAATCTTCCAGAAATCGCGTAGCAGTGCCTTTTACAGGCAGTTACAAGGAATTGGAAGAAGTTCTTATCCATGAGTTGATGCATGCTTATGTGAATGGTTTGAACAGACAGAGAAACAGATTCATGAATCTTTCCGGATTACCTTTCTGGCTGCAGGAAGGATTGCCTGAATTTGAATCGATCCAAGGGGAAGATGTTTATAATAATATGTTCGTCATCGATCTTCTTATTAACGACGGAATTCCTTACCTGGATCAGGTCGGAGGATATTTTGCCTATCGTCTGGGTGAATCTTTTCTGGTGTTCATAAACGATGAATATGGCAGGGAAAAAGTTGTAGAGCTTTTCTTTGCCCTGCGTTATAACAGCACAGCAAATCTTGCTTTCAAAAAGGTTTTCGATCTGGAATTTCGGGAAATTCAAAAACGATGGAAAAACTATCTGCGTCGTAAATATTTTGCTGATTTCGAAAAATTCAATATTCCATACGAAGTTTTCACAAAGCTTACCGATCATGAAAAAGATGGTTCCTACATGAATTATGCACCGGTATTTTCTCCCGATGGAATGCATTATCTGTATTTTTCCAATAAAAATATTCGCAACGAAATCTGGATGGGATCATCCCTTAAATTGAAAGAAAAAGAATTGATCGTGAAAGGTGAAGCAAACGGAAAGTATGAAGAGTTTCACTTCCAAAAAAATAATATCAGCTGGTTTCCGGAAGGTAATAGATTTGCTTTTGTAGCTAAAACTTCATATGGTGATAAAATCTATGTAATGGATGCTTTTTCCCAAGAAATAGCTTATGAAATTTTACTGGAAGATTTCAATTCCATTTTCGAGATAGATGTTTCGAACGACGGGAAAAAAATCGCTTTTTGCGGTCAGAAAAATGACAAATCTGATGTTTTTGTTTATGATCTGATTTCGGAAGAGATCACCCAGATTACCAACGACCATTATCATGACTTCCAGCCAAGTTGGAGCCCGAATGATGATAAAATAGCTTTCACTTCGGAAAGAACTTTCAATTCTGAAGATAAGAACGTTTTCTATGTTCTCAGCCGAGATATTTTTTATTATGATATCAATGAAGATGCATTTTATCAAGTAACGGACGATACAACGGACAACGATACTCCATTCTGGAATAAAGATGGTGATCAAATCCTATTCATTTCGGATGGCAGAATGTCGACAAACTATCATACGATAGATTTAAATAACGGTAAAAGAGCTCAAGTTACAAAAATTCTGGGTGGAGTTTTTACGGGAGATCTTAATCAGGATGATTCTGAATTGATATTTTCCTGCTATTACGATGGTGGCTGGGATATTTACACCAAAGCAAATCCCCTGGACAGTTTAAGCTTTGAAGAATATCAAATTCCGCAAAAAGTCAAATTTATTGATGATCTTTTTGAAAAAATAGATATCAGCGATTATGAATATTATGGAAAGCGCAAAAGAGACTTCCAGAAAGAAGCTCCAAGTTTTAACAAAAAAGTAACTGCTGTTTCTTTTGAAGACTTTGCTAAAGAAGACAGCTTACGCCAGATTCACAATGAAGAAATTGATAAACGACCTACTGAGAAGAAAATACCCGTGATATCAGATTACAAAACGAAATTTGCTTTGGATTACGTTTGGGGTGGAATGGCTTATTCACCTTCTGGAGGAACTTACGCTCAACTTCAGATGGGACTTTCCGATCTGATGGGAAATCACTCTCTCAATTTCAATTTGGGAATCAGTGGAACTTTCGATACATCCGATTTTATCTTCAATTATCTTTACTTAGCAAAACGTATCGATTATGGTTTTGGTGCTTTTATGCTGAACGATGAATACTATTATATTACCAATTTCTATGGCACGAATGATTATTTCAGAGAAAGAATTCGGCAAATGGGATTATATGGAATTATTCGTTATCCCTTCAATAAATTCTGGCGAATAGATTGGGAAAATCTGATTTCCACTACGACTACAATTCGTGATTGGTGGACAGGATCAAGTTGGGAGAAAGAATATTTACCTGCTGCTTTTGCAGATTATTTTGGTTTGGAAGCTAGTGAAACAGAAACAGTTTATGCACCGCAACTTACTCTGGTGCACGATAATTCTATTTTTGGTTCTACCGGACCGATCAGCGGTTGGCGAGGAGCTCTTCTGGCAAATCGCAGTTTTTCTACGCAAGACAGCTATTCCATACTATTTGGCGACTTACGTTCCTACAATTTCTTTGCCAAACGTTATTCTGTAGCTCTTAGAGCTGCCGGTGGTTCTATTATTGGTGACACAGATTCACGCTTCGATATGGATTATTTCAATGGAGTTCGCGGTTTTGAATATGATGAAGATGAAGATTTGCTGGGTAAAAATAAAGTGGTCGGCAGTTTTGAATTGCGTTTTCCCTTTATCGATCGTTTAAATTTTGCTTTTCCGTTGCCGCTTTATCTCTATCAAATTCGCGGCAGTGCCTTTTTGGATCTGGGAGCAATCTGGACTGATGATCTGCGTTTAACAGAAGCTGGTTCATTGGAAGATCTGATGGCGGGAATTGGTTTCGGGCCCCGCCTGAATATGGGATATTTTGTTCTGAAATTTGATATTGCCTGGCAGACCGATCTGGAAAGTTTCAGTAAACCCAGTTACTATTTCACTCTAACTCCGGATTTTTAAGAAGGATTCTTAACCCTTTTTGGACTTAACACCTGAAATGCTTCCCGGCAATCACTTTCTTTGCCGTCCCGTCGTGAACTTACATTATAGAAATTGATCACAATTTCAGGGAAGAAATCTTCCAGAACGGAGACTATTCCTTTGGCAAACGTACGACAATAAATTGCGCAAATATCTTCGTGACATTGTTCTGCAAGTTTTTCAGCTTCAATCGTTAAGCAATTCTTGCAGAATTTAGTTTCCAGGAAAACTGTATTTCCTTCTGCCCAGATATCCGGCATATTTCCACCTCGATCTGCAAAATAGCCCTGTAGAAATTCACGAACTCCTTCCACCGGATTTTGTCGGAAAGCTTCAATGTCAAATTTTCCTGCTTTTGTGAGTTTGGTCAATCTTTCCATTCCCACAGCAAAACCGGAATAGGAGTTATTCTTTTGAATTGCTCGAAAGGCAATGTTACCAAACTTTTTGTGCAGAAGTGCAAAATCATTTAGTTCTTCTATGCGAGTTTGAAGACTGAGATTATTGATTCCTTTATCATTCATTTATAACTCCTTGCTGGGTGGAAAAGTTATCATGGCGTAACGTCTGCTGCCATCTGACTCGCAGGATGGGCGAGGTTGGGAGTGAGAATTGATGTTAGTTTCGTCATAATAGTTTGTTTGCACAATTTGTACTATAACTTCGGATTTGGTTACGGTTTTCATCTATTTACTATCAGGCTGGCGGTACACCGTACCAGTTATAAAAGTAAACAATCTTACCTGCTGTGTTCCACTTGATGTGCAGAGCGTTCTGCATGGTAGCAGAAGCGGTTTTCACCCGCACGATCAGTGCAGCCGAGTTGGCTTCAATATCGATAATTCTGTCAGTATATTGTACTGTCATCTCTTCTGCCTGAGCAAAGAATGTATCGTAGATTTTTTTGATTCCGACTCGATCGGTTTCCCGTTTGGAATTCCAAGGATTATCGGGATCCGTTCCCAAGCCGTGCACAATGTGATCGATCTGTGGAGCAAACAACTGTGAAACCGCTTCGCTGTTGTGTTCTCTGACTGCTGTGGCGTAGGCTTCAATGCGGTTATTGATTTGATTTCGTGTCATTGTATCATTCTCCTTTGCAATCTGTTATTTGACATGCCTGATGGTTTGAAGAATCTTTCACGCTTCGTTCATTTACGAAACAGGAGTTTCGCTTTCAATTGTGTTCCAAACCAGTCTTCGTCCCGAGAAATCGAGACTACGAACTGGCAGGCAGGTTTAGAAACAAGAAAAAGTTTCGTTTCTGTTCTGTATTTCAAAGTGGAATTTGGGAACGAGAGAGAGAACATTTGATAATTTTCTGTTAACTGATTTTCCCGCAGCACTTTTTATACTTTTTTCCACTGCCACAAGGACAAGGTTCATTCCTGCCAATTTTTTTCTCTCTTCTAACAGGTTTGAAAGTAACATTCAGGTCTTCATCTAATTTTGAATTCTGTTGAATAGGATAGATTTCCTTTGTATCGTCATCATCAATAAACGATTTATCGGAAAAACTGAGGAAATTATATAAGCTTTTACGTCGAGGTTCTTCCAAACCGCCTTCAACAATATAAGATGATAACTTTCCTATTTTTGCAATCTCTTCTGAGAAAATGTTGTTAAAATCTGAGAAACTATCTCCCTTATAAAACAAGCTTTTTCTGAATATTTTGGTTTCTTCCTGGAATTCGGTTACTGAAATGCAATCCGGTTTTAGCCAGTCATGAACGAAATCAGAAGCCCATAACTTATCTGTATATTGACCTATTACCTTCCCTTTTATTTTCAATGAGATCTCAAGGAATTTTTTGAAAGCAGATTGGGAAATAATATGATACTTATATAAAAACTCATAAAGATATACACTACCCCAAATAATGAAAATCAATTCGGAATTATTTTCCAGAAAATAATTTGAAGAGATTTGTATAAGATATTGTTCAAACAATTTCGCTCTGATATTAAAAAATCCGTTGGTAATTTTCTTGGAATTATTTTTTTTTATCAGAAACGTTAGCATTCCATCCCAAATTATACCACTTTGGTAAAAGGGGAAATTCTTATCATACATAAAACGAAGGAAATATCCGTGTAGGATTATGAGAAAATTATCCCTGCTGTTTTTTTTGCATAACTCGCTTAAATTTACATTCTCTATTGGCTTTCCAAATAAACTCTTAGCAAGTGAAGTGTAAAAATAATCTTTTAATTCAAAATCATATTTCGCGATTTTTTGGTTGAAACTTTTCACATCAAAGCCGGATGTGTTTGTTTTATAAAAATCTTCCAAGATCATGAAATATTTGCATTTCGCTATATCGTATTCTGCTCCGCCGATCAATTCATATGATTCGGCAATTTCTGCGAAGTTTTGTAAAATGGCTTTATCTAACAACTCGGTATATTGGTAATAGATTAACTTTTTAAAAGTATGCAGATAGTAATCGAAGCATTGGATAGGATGCTTGATAAAATTGGAAAAGGCATGTTTCACTTTTATTTTATCATGTTGAAAGCAATAATAATTCACTAAAGGTTCGTCAATATATTGAAAGCATTGTAAATATAATTTTGACTGTTGCTTTGCAATGATTTCAGCAAATTTGATAGCGTTATCAAAGTTCTTTGCTTCCGTCTGGGAATCAAATATCTCCATTATTACTTCAATGATATCATAATCTCGCACAAATTTTTTAGGTAATTTCTTGGAAAAGAATGCGCACGCTATGTCGAAAATTTCCAGTTTGTCATCGTTTATATAATGATTCCAAAATTCTTTTGTTGTCATTTCTACCTTTTTTCTATTTAATTTTTAAGATCAATATCTGAGTTACATCAGCTTCTCAATCGTTTCCTTACAAATCTGCTCTGACTTTTCTGCTGTTTCACTTTCCACGTAAACTCGAATAATCGGTTCCGTACCGCTTTTACGGATGTGGATCCAGAATTTTTCTCCCAGCACTTTGATGCCGTCGGTTGTATCCAAAGTATAATCGGCAAAAATCTCAGGTACTTTTGCCATGATATTGTCCAGTTCTGCCGGATCGACTTTGATCTTGTTTTTGGCGAAATAGTAATGCGGAATTTCTGCTGCTAATTTACTGATCGGTTCATTACGCTCTGCCAGGTAACCTAAAATTATAGCCATACCAGCCGGAGCATCACGAGTGTAATGTACTTCCGGGCAAATGATACCACCGTTTCCTTCTCCACCAACAGGACTTTGCAGTTCTTTCATTTTCTTACCAACGTTTATTTCTCCGACTTTGGTGCGATGTACCTGCACGCCAAATTCTGCCGCCACATCTTCTGAAGCCATGGATGAAGAAAGGTTGATAACGATATCACCTTTCACTTTGGAAAGGATGAATTTTTCTGCCAGCAGCAAACTGAATTCTTCTCCAATGCATTTTCCCGTTTCATCCACTACGGAAAGACGATCAACATCGGGATCGGTGGCAAAGCCGAGATCGGCTTTATGTTCTGCGACAGCTTTTTCCAAATCGCCCAAATTTTTATTCAAAGGTTCAGGAATATGAGCAAAGATGCCTGTCGGTTCGCAATTCAATTCAATGACTTCGCAACCAAGTGCTCGCAGTAAATCCGGTGCGATCATGCCGCCGGCGCCATTCACGCAGTCCAAGACTACTTTAAATTTCTTTGCTTTGATCTTTTCTACATCCAAATACGGAATCTGCAGGATTTTTTCAATATGACGTTTGCTGCCATCGGGATCGGAAGATAATTTTCCGATGCGATCCCAACCTACATAATCAACTGGTTTATCCAGCGAATTGATAAAAGTATCGGCATTTTCGGGAAACAGGAACATGCCATTGGCTCCCACGAATTTCATGGCATTCCACTCTGCCGGATTGTGTGAAGCCGTGATGGAAATTCCACCGGAAGCATCACTTTCTTCCACCGCTAAAAGTACAGTTGGTGTTGAGACAATTCCCAGATCTACTACATCGCAGCCAACGGACATCAGACCAGCTGTAACCGCGTTGAACATAGCTTGCCCTGTTACGCGGGAATCACGTCCCACAATTATTTTACCACGTTCTGAAAAAATCCCAAAATGTGCGGCATACTTCAGGGCGATCTCTGGTGTGAGTGATTCTCCGAAAATCCCTCGCACACCGGATACGCTTACCATTAATTTGCTCATATTTTATCTCTCCTAATTATTTTCAATTCTTTTGCTGGTTCAATTGTCTCGTATGAACCAAGTGTTTTGTCAAATCGTTCTCGATTTGAACTCAAACATTTAACGAAACTGGAGTTTCGTTTCTAATTGCTTTCCCAAACCAGTCTTCGTCCCGAGAAATCGAAACTACGAACAGGCAGGCAGGTTTAGGAACAAGAGTCCGTAACAGTTCGTCTTTGTTCTGTTCATTGTTAAATATCAATTTTCACATACTCTGTTTCCACTCTATATTTTTCTCTTTTCACCATCGAGAACTTCTCAATAATCTCTCTGTATCTGTCAAGCTGCTCTTCTTCGTAAATCGAACCGGTTTTAAAATCAATGATCTTGATCAATTTATTTTTTGTGTCAATCATCATACGATCTATACGGAATTCACGTTCTTCTGCATCAAAAATTGTGAATTCATTAAATACCTTATCCCAGATATTCTTATCGAAAAATTCTGAGTTTGAATTGATAAAGTTTTCAACTTTTTGAATAATTTCATCCAATTGGTTTTTTGGCAGCAAACTTCCAAATTTTGAAATTGTTTTACTTTTTGCAAGAGCCAGTTCATCTGCATCATCATACCTGATATGAGAAAGATACCCGTGCACAATATTTCCAATCAAAATAGAAATATTCTGCAGAAACTCGGTTTTAATTTTTTCCAGATTGGGAATATCTTTTTCCGCAACATTCTGCCAGTCATTAAATTTGAAAAAATCAGGTAGCTCAAGTTCTTCCGAACTGCGAATTTGAATATTTTTTTCATCCTTAGAAATCTCACCAACCTGTATCTGAAAGTTATTTTCTGATGTGTTCTGCAGAATTTCAGCAAATTCCTGGCAGATAGTTTTAGTAAGATTTTTCAAAACTGAATCTTCGTTTTTTACATCTTTGATCAGTTTTTCCAATCCTCCTTTTTTATCGAAATGAAGATAGAGAAAAAGATTGTTTTTTGCTCTGGTAAGAGCAACATAAATATTATTCAGTTCATCTCCCGTATCTCGATTTTCAACGTATTCCACCAGAACTTTTTTGGCTGACATCTTCACAATTTTATCATAATTCGCGGTAAAAGCGAAATCCTGCAAACTGCGGCAATCATCATTGAACTTGTAATACAAACTCAAACCTGAATTATTGCTGCCGCTTCTGCCCATCACATCAAAAACAGCAAAAACAGTTTCAAACTGCAATCCTTTCGATTTATGGATGGTCATAAGCTTGATCGAATCGCTGACAGACTGCCCAATTTGGGAATATTCTTCTTTTTCGGAAAGTGCATGGCAGTACTGCAGAAAACCGGAAATATCATTGGTATATTCGTGATTAGAGCGTTCAAATTCGGTAACGACTTCCAAAAATCTCTGCAGGTTTTTAAGTTCAATTTCAGTATTGAAAACACTGGAAAATCCAAAACTCTCTAAAATCTTTTTGATTATATTTAAAAGCGATTGCTGCTGATTTCTAAGATCATACAAATTTGAAAAACAGTGATGAAGATTGCATTCCAATAAAAAATCATCTATGTTTTCTGAATCATGGTAGATCCTGATGACTTCTTTTAATTCAGATGGTTTCATCAAGATCAGGTCAGATCGCAGGAATTTGATCAGTTCGTAAATATCTTCATAAACCATGAATTTCAAAACAAATAAGATCGTCTTAACAGCATGATGTGAGAACAGAGAACCAGAAGTTTCGAAAGTATAAGAAATACTGTTTTCATCCAGAATCGTAGCCATCTCGATCAATTCGGAATTCTTGCGCATCAAAATTGCCGTATCAGCAGGATTTATAGTTTCATCCTGTAAATTTGGCAACAAAATATTATCGACAAATTCCTGGTAGATTTCCGATTTTTCCAGTTTATTTCCATCAATATTTGAGTTTCTAAGATCAACTTGAACGTAACCGCCATCTTTCTTGTTACAATCGATTTCAGTGTAATCCCAGTCTGGTATAAAATTAAGGTGTGCAGAACCAAAAAGCCGATTCAGCCAGTTCATCAAGATCGGTTTACTGCGATAGGAAGTTGTTAATGAATCGTATTCTACAGGCTCATTCAGGATCTTTGCAAAATCGGTAAGCAGTTTTCGTTCTCCACCTCGCCAGCCGTAAATTGCCTGTTTTTCATCTCCAACAACAATTATGCCGCCGTAATCTTTCTGCCCGATTCCGCTGGAAATTTCTTTTAGCATGGGTTGGAAAATACTCCACTGCAAAATGCTGGTGTCCTGAAATTCGTCAATTAACACAAATCGTGTATTGAAAGAAAGCTGCTCGTAAAAAAGATTCAGAACGTTTTGTTTATCTACGACCGAGATCTGCGGATCGTACAAAAACCTGAACGTGTAATAGCTGATATCGGAATGTGTAAAAATGCGGTCGCGAAATTTGATCTCATCATATTTCTGTAGTATTTCTCCTGCCAGAGAAATTATCTTCCACTGTTCATCTAAAGCTTTTTCGTAATAGAAATAATCTGCAAGATTGCTTTGAACTTCAGCATAAAAATCTTTCAAATCAGGATTGCGTAATCTACCGCCATTCCAGATGTTTTTATCCAGAAGCAATTTAAAATGCTCGTTAATGTAAGATTCATTAGTCAAAATATCGAACAAGGTTGAAGCGAAATCTTTAACTTGCAACGAATTCCAGACGTTAGAGATCGATTCGATAAAATCTTTTTGCATAAGATCGCTGATCGCAACTGGTTTGTTATAATTTGTAATTTCAGTTTGTAAAAGCATTAAAAATGATCTCAAGTGTTCATCGTAATTTTTCCAAGAATTTACAGATTTTTCTTTAATTTTATTTTCATCAAAATCGGAAAGATCGATGAATTCAAACAGCCAGCGATTTTCAATGATATCGGTTATGAATTTGTGAAAGGTTTCCAGATTGCGCCTTTTAGCTTTCAAAAAAATATCCTGATAGATCTGCAGTTTATCTTCTTTTAAAATATATTCAAAAATTTCGGGAAGAATTTCGTCGTTGATTTTGTTGTCTATCTGGAATTCTATAACGTTATGAAATGGTGCAATGATCCCGCTGAAAATAGTATTAACAAAAGAATCTATCGTGCTGATGTGAACTGCGGATTTGTTGGTCAGCATGCTTTTGTAAGTTTTTTGCAGGAATGTCATTTCTTCCTGATCGAAGCGAAGTTCAGGATTGATGTGTAGCTGCATATTATTCATCAACTCCATGCCAATTTCAGTCTTTTCAACGATCTCTTTCAGCTGTTCAAAAATACGTTCACGAATTTCGGCTGTAGCTTTTTTGGTGAAGGTGATAACAAGGATTTCAACAAAATCAGTTCGATATTTTAGTAAAAGATTGATGAATTCCAACGAAAGTCGATAGGTTTTACCGGTTCCGGCGCTGGCGCGGATGAGAAGAGGATTCATTTAGGAAGACCTTTATCAATTATTCCTGATACATATCTGTTTTTCATTAATTTGAACCCCTCTCGGCTAAAGCCGTATCTCCCCTTGACAGGGGAGAGTTCTGAAAATCATTCTTCGACGAATATTGAGTCCCCTCTAAAAACTCGATTTTAGTTTAACCATTTCACAACCTTCAATTTTATTGACGCTCAACAAAAATGGATCGAAAAACCCAAATTTAACTCCGAAATGGGCAAAACAAGCTCTGAAAAACTTCTCT
>JAIPJH010000025.1 GCA_021734245.1 Candidatus Cloacimonadota bacterium
ATTATTCATTTTCCACCTCCATGGAGCAAGGTGAAAAATGAATTTACGATTTCAAATCGAAAAATATTTTTTATGCCATTTTACCCACTTATAATCTGCGTCTTCACGATTTCATACTGTCTTTAACTGGACAGCAGTGGTAAAATAAATGAAATAACTGCTTCTAAATTTTTTATATTTATTATTTTATGCCGATTTCCTCAATATTTTTGTTGCTTCATATACTAATGATTATAGTTTTGTATGAGTATAAAAGGAGAGGCGTAATATAATGAGAAAAATTTTGATAGTACTAATTATCATTTTTAGTTGTATATTGAATGCTGAAATATTCAATTATGAAGACAGCTGGAATGAAACTGGATTTAGAATTCTTGAAAACACAGATAGTAAAATAAAATTGAATTATTCAATTCAAAATTTTGAATTATCTGATTTTATTTTAAAAGGTGAGACTACAAAAGTGATTCCACTTCCGGGAGTATTCTTGCCAAATGATGCGGGAATGCCAAACTTGCCGGGGAGCAGTCGTTATCTTGCAATTCCACAGAATTCAAAAGTGGAGATCAGCAATATAAATTTTCGTAAAGAAACTATTTCCAATATAGAAATTGCCCCTGCACCACGCATTCCTCTGGATACAGAAGATGGTCCGCTTGAATATACGAAAAATGAGCAAGTATACAATTCAGATTCATTTTATCCTGAAAGTTTTATTCAAATATCCAAGCCTTCGAAAATTCGTGGGATAGATGTTTTGATGCTGGGAATTACTCCATTTCAATACAATCCCGTAACCAAAGAATTGATAGTTTATCGAGATATCGAAGTTGAAATATCAATAATCGGAGGAAATGGTCAAATTGGAGAAGATCGACTCCGTAGTCGCTGGTGGGATAACATTCTTTACGATTCTGTTTTGAATTCGGATGTTATTCCAGAAGTGGATTATAATAATAGAGAAGTTTATCGAGATGGTGCCGAATATCTTATCATCTGCCCCAATGATCCTGATTTTTTAGCCTGGGCAGATTCCATCAAAACCTTCCGCCAGAAACAGGGAATTTCCACGATGATCGTTACTACAACCGAAGTCGGCGGAAATACTGTTTCGGCAATAGAAAATTACGTGAATAATGCCTATAATAATTGGACAACTCCTCCGGCTGCTGTACTGCTGCTGGGCGATTATGGAACAGTAGGAAACACTGTAGTTTCTCCTATTTGGAATAGCTACTGTGTTTCAGATAATATTTTTGCAGATGTAAATGGCAATAATATGCCAGATATTGTTTTTGCCAGGATGACTGCTCAAAATGAAATTCAACTTCAAACAATGATCACAAAATTCCTGAATTACGAAAGAAATCCACCTACCGATCCCAATTTTTATGATCATCCGATTACTGCTTTAGGTTGGCAAACCGAGCGTTGGTTTCAAATATGCTCAGAAGTTGTTGGAGGTTATTTTAGAGAAGTTCATGGAAAGAATCCTGTTAGAATCAATGCAATTTATTCTGGAACTCCAGGATCAACATGGTCAACTGCTACAAATACATCAACAGTAGTAAATTATTTTGGACCTTCCGGAGTTGGCTACATTCCAGCGACACCAGCAGAGCTCGGAGGTTGGAGCGGAGGCACAGCTTCAGATGTAGTAAATGCCATCAACAATGGCTCATTCATTTTGCAACATCGAGATCATGGATATGAACAAGGATGGGGAGAACCATCATTTAATTCATCAAGTATCGACAACTTAACGAATACTGATTTATCATTTATTTTTTCAATTAACTGTCTTACTGGAAAATATAACATGTCAGGTGAATGTTTTACTGAGAAATTTCATCGTTATACTTACAATGGAGAAAACTCTGGTGCACTTGGACTTATTGCAGCCTCCGAAGTATCATATTCTTTTGTGAACGATGTTTACGTTTGGGGCATGTCCGATAATATGTGGCCGGATTTTATGCCGTCTTATGGTACAACTCCAGATTCCAGAGATGTACTTCCGGCCTTTGGCAATGCGGCTGGAAAATATTTCTTAGCACAATCTTCCTGGCCATATAATACAAACAATAAAGAAGTAACTTACCATCTTTTCCATCATCACGGAGATGCATTTTCCACAGTCTATTCTGAAGTTCCACAGAATATTTCTGTATCACATTATTCTACTATTCCAATAGGATCAACATCTTTTAACGTTACAGCCGATGAAGGTTCATTTATAGCTCTTACAATTGATGGTGAGATCTTGGGAACAGCTGATGGTACAGGTTCTCAGGTTTCGATTTCTATACCTGCAATTGGCGACAGCGATGTTCTTTTTGTAACTATTACCAAACAAAATTATTATCGGTATGAAGCAGAAATTCAAACAGTAAATCCAGCTGATATCACAGTCAGTCCAACCTCAATTTCAGAAAATTTGACTCCAGATCAGCAATCACAAAGAACACTTTCCATCAGTAATGACGGACAAGCAGGATCGATTCTGTATTATGAAATATTAATCAATAGTGATGCTGAACGTAATATTAAGAATCTATCAAGTCTTACAAAAGTTCAATTATCAAATCCTTTAAATGTCAATTCCATTGTACCAGTTAAGCTGGAATCGGTAACTTCTACAGATGCTACAACTCTCAAATATCATGATGGGCTGGCTTATATTGTTGGATTTACTAATCCTGGAGATATTAATTGTGCTGCAAGATTTACTTCAACAGAATTATCATCTTATTATACTAGTAACGAAATTACTCAAGTTAAAATGGTGATATATACTTCTGATTTTACAAATTGTACAGTCAAAGTATGGGAAGGAGGACATTCTGGTAATCCGGGACCTTTAGTTTATTCTCAAGATATTACTGGCTCAGTAAACATTGGTGGATGGACATCACATACATTATCGACTCCGATACAATTAATCTCAGGAAATGAGTATTGGGTTGGTTATTCATTAAATTATTCAGGTTCAGGTAATCCTTTCGGTGCAGATGATGGTCCTTTAGTTGTTGATAAGGGTGGTTGGTATCAGTACAATATAGGGTCTTGGGCACAAATAACATCTAGTAATCTTAACTGGTGTATTGAGTTTGTAGTTGAAGAATCCTTTGCTAATCTTACTCTCACCTCTCCCAATGGTGCTGAAGTCTGGGCAGCTGGAACATCACAAAATATTACCTGGAATCACAGCGGAGCGGCACTTGCCAATGTGAAGCTGGAATATTCGGTAGATAACGGTACAAGTTACACAGACATAATTTCATCGACTCCAAATGATGGCAGTTACAGTTGGAATGTAGCTGATGTGAATTCATCTAATTGTCTTATTCGAATCAGCGATCCGAATGATCCTGATATTAATGATGTTTCCAATGCTAATTTCAGAATTTATGGCCCGGTAGATTGGTTGACTATAAATAGTTCGAGTGGATCTTTGAATCAGGGAGAAACTGATGGTTTGATCTTGGATTTTGATACAACTGGACTGTCAACAGGAACTTACAATGCAAATATTGAAATTTCCAGTAACGATCAGGATGAGCCATTAATCAACGTTCCTGTATCGCTTATAGTTTCACCTTCTCAGGCTGCAACTCCCACTGGAATTGCTATTTCTATAGATGAGAGCAATTCCATTTTAAGTTGGAATGTTGTCGCAGATGCCCAGGTTTACAAAATTTATGCAGCAGATTCTCCCGATGGAACCTTCCAGTTAATGGGAACTTCTACAACTATTTCTTATGATATTTCTACTATAACTGATTCCAAAAAATTCTTTTATGTAACTGCGGATAATGAAGCTGCCACAGATGTAATAACCACAGATAATGAAAATTTTAAAAAGAAAATAAGGAAAAATAATGAATAAAGCTCTACTTTTGATCTTAGATGGATTCGGCATCAACGAATCAGATTACGGCAATGCCATAAAAGCTGCTAAGACACCGAACTACGATACATTTTATGCTGAAAATCCCCACAGCCAGCTTAATGCTTCTGGTTTGAATGTTGGTCTTTTGAAAGGCGATATGGGAAATTCGGAAGTTGGACATCTGAACATCGGTGCCGGAAGAGTGGTTTACCAGCTCAACAGCCTCATCATGAAGTCCATCGAAGATGGAGATTTCTACCAGAATTCTGTTCTGCTTTCAGCTATCGAGCAGGCAAAGAAAAATACCAGCAAGCTGCATTTGATGGGACTGCTTTCCGATGGCAATGTGCATACAAATATCGATCATCTCTGGGCACTCCTGAAGCTCTGTAAACAGGAAGGAATGGATCAGGTTTATTATCATGCTTTCATGGATGGACGCGACACTCTTCCCCATTCCGGAATAGACTTCATGCAGCAGTTTCTGGAAAAATCCACAGAAATTGGAATTGGCAGGATCGCGACTATTTCCGGTCGTTATTATGCCATGGATCGTGATAATCGCTGGGACAGGATCGAAAAAGCTTACGATGCAATCGTGAATGGAAAAGGAGAAGAATATTCCGATCCGATAGAAGCAATTCAAGGTAGTTATGATGAAGAAATTACCGATGAATTTATAATTCCAAAAGTGATGATCGAAAATGGTGAACCAGTTGCCAGGATCGAAGAAAACGATGCTGTGATCGCTTTTAATTTTCGGGCAGACAGGATGCGTCAAATTACACGAGCTTTGAAGATACCTGATTTTGATAAGTTTGAAAGAACAGAATTCAACAATTTAAAATTCGTAAGTATCAGTGAATATGATATAGAATTCAACGATTATATCGATGTGGCTTATCACTTGAAAAAAATGGATAATATTCTGGGCAAAATTATTTCCGTTAAAGGGCTGAATCAATTGCGCCTGGCGGAAACTGAAAAATATGCTCATGTAACTTTCTTTTTTAACGGCGGAGTAGAAAAACCATTCCCAAAAGAAGATAGAATTCTGGTTAATTCACCCCAAGTTGCCACTTACGATCTGCAGCCGGAAATGAGTGCATACGAAGTGTGTGATAAACTTATTGATGCAATCAGAAGCGAGAAGTATGACTTGATCATCACTAATTTTGCAAACTGCGATATGGTCGGTCACACGGGTGTTTTTGAAGCTGCAGTAAAAGCTGTGGAAACTGTAGATAAATGTCTGAACAAGATCATTCCAGCCGCCCGGGAAAATGGTTTTAATATTCTACTGACAGCCGATCATGGCAACGCCGAAAAAATGCTGGATGAAGAAGGCAGAATTTTTACGGCACACAGTAAAAATCCAGTGCCATTCGTGGTACATTCTCAAAAGAAGAAAATAGAAAAAATTCAAAATGGAATTTTAGCTGATATCGCTCCCACGATTTTAAATTTGATGGAAATCGAAAAACCGAAGGAAATGACCGGCAATAGTTTGATAGAGTGAAAAAGCCTTGAAAGGATTTCCATCAGAGAAATTCTTTCAATTCGATCCTTTCAAGGGTTAAAAAATTAAGCATAGAACCTTGAAAAGGTTGAGCGGGAAGAAAAACCTTATAAACCTTTTCAAGGTAAAAGAATGAGGAGTTGACATGAAAAGTGTTGATCGCATTGATATCAAAAAGAAGTGGCCGATCCCGACGTCAGTAAAACTTTTTTTAATGTTGGCAGTAATTCTGGGAATCTGGGGACGCAGCTGCTGGCTCAAAACCAAAGACTCTAATATCAAGATTTCAAATATTGAAGTTGTGGAAGCCACCAAAGTAACTGCCGATATTGAATTCAATGTGGCAAATCGCGCGACAGTAGCTTTAAAAAAATCTTTTCTTATCAAGATCATCGATAAAGAAGATCAGCTTGTAGCCAGCAAAATTGCCCAGATCGAATTACAACCCAAATCCAAAAAACGCTACCTTAAAATTCTGCAGAAATTTAACGTTCCACTGATGAACGGTAAAGACGACATTAAAGAAGTTACAGTAGAAGTTTATAAATAAAAATATTGTCATGGTCAGCGAAGTCGAACCATGAAGAGGTAAACTATGAAAAATATTTTAATGTTTTTTATTTTAATAATTTCCATCAATCTATTTTCCCAAAATTTTGAAGATTTAAATGAGCTTTCTGCAAAAGAAACATTTCAATATCTCTCTAATTGGAATGAATTCGATCAACCAGTGAAAACAGGAATTCTGGTAAAAGATTCGATTGCCGTAAATGATACTTTGATTGCGCCTTTTGCCTACTATATTCCTTCCAACTACAAAGCAACTGAAAGATCTCCGCTTTTCGTTTATCTGCATGGTGGTGTGGGAATTCCGGAATTTTACCCGATTGAAGATCTTTCTACTGACGATGAATTTGCTGCATTTGCCGAAGAAAATAATATGCTGGCTCTTTTCCCTTCTGCAAACATGTACTGTATGTGGTGGGATGTGATTGGTGCCGAAAATATTTTGAATCAGATCAAACTAATGAAACGAAAATTCAATGTAGATGATGATAGAGTTTTTGTTTCCGGTATTTCTGATGGAGGTTCCGGTTCTTTCCATTTGGCAATGACAAGACCCGATGCTTTTGCATCTTTCTATCCAATCATTGGAATGCTGAGTGTAGGTAATCTGGAAAATGGCATGCACTCATTTCCAACAAATATGAAAAATCGTTTTGTTTCGGCCGTAAATAATAACAATGATGGACTTTATCCAACTAAAAAAATGAGAAAATTGATGAATATTGCCCAGGAAGCTGGAGCAGATCTTTTTTACAAAGAAATCTGGGGACCTGGTCATGAAGTACCGTATTTGGAAAATCATCTTAAACTCATGAAATCTCAAATGCACAAACATCCTCGAGATGCCTTCCAACCGGAACTTTTCTGGGAGGTTGCTGAACCGGAATTCAGCAAAAGCGACTGGCTGGAAATTACCCAGATCGATACACTACAAGATGTAAAAGAATGGCACGAAATTTACAACGTAAAACTTACCGATAATCGTATGATGTTCGGCTTCAATCATGACCAAGAATATGAAGGAATGGGAACTAAGATTACAAATATAGTAGAAAATTCTGCTGCCGAAGATGCCGGATTACAAGTTGCTGACATCATCATCGGTATGGATGGAAAAGAAGCTGCAAATATTGATAGTCTGGTTACCTGGCGTGATGCCAAACAGCGGGGCGATGAATTTTCTTTGACTGTTCTGCGAGACGGAGAGGAAGTTGTGCTGAAAGGTAGATTTCCCCGTCCGACTGAGTATGATGCTTTCCGTTTTTCTAAAGCATCAGGAGCTGTAAAAGCTCGTTATTACGGAAATATCTTCGAAATTGAAACATCACGCGTTAAAGAAATTGCTCTATATTTCCATCCCGAAATGATCAACCTGGAAATTCCGGTGATCGTGAATATAAATGGACAAAAAGTTTTTCATGATACAATTGATTTTGATAAAGATTTAATGATCCAGAATTATCAAAAGTGCTTCGATCGTAAAGCACTGTGGATAAATAAATTAACTTTGAATGTTCCAGAGGAAGTATAATTAAGATTCTTACTAAGAACAACGTGAATGATAAGTCAACCCCTTCGCAAAGCTATGTCTTGGCAGGCCCAGTGGAATTGGAAAAAAACCAGCAGCAAAGCTGCATTCCACAGGGCAGGCAGAATGACAAATAAAAAAACGCCGTCATCCTGACGTACCTGTTAGCATTACTGAGGAAGGAACTCGTGAAAGTTCTTGCAGCTTAACTTCACGAATAGCAATTGAGATTCTTCCTGAGAACAACGTGCAAGATACGTCAGAATGACGGTTCAATAAAGGAGACAAAATGCCTTCCAAAAAAGTAGATGAATTCAATAAAGAAAGAGAACGATTGAACGAGCTTGTTCTAAAATATTCCGATAAAGAAATTAAACGATTTTTCAGTCTGGATGGACAGATTTATCGTGATGATGTTTTATCTTCCAGAACCAAAGAGATGCTGGGCTTGGTTTCATCACTGGTTCTGCGCTGTGATGACTGCATCAAATATCATCTCGGCAAATGTCATGAAAAAGGAATTTCAACTGAAGAGATCGAAGAAGTTTTTTCCGTGGGATTGCTCGTGGGCGGATCCATCACGATTCCCCACATTCGTCGTGCTTTTGAATATTGGGAAGAATTAAACAAATAGAACTTTTCAATTAACAACAAATTTTTGCTAACCCATTTAATATTGACACATATACATATATTAGAAGTTTTGAGCCAGTTTTAAATAATGAGGAAATTTATGTTTAAATTAGATGAAAAGCATTTAGAAAAAGCTAAGGAGTTTGCGGCACGTAACAGAAAAAAGAAGTCGTGTGGAAATTGTTACGACCGCGGTTATATTGGAGTTACTCCCGAAAACACATTAGCATTGTGTCATAAATGTGTGGACATGGAAAAAGCTCTGGAAGACTGGAAAAATTATGTAGCAGAAATTCCGGAATTGAAAGAGCAATACCAGGAACTTTTTGAAGATGAAAATGATAATCAGGAGTAACAAAAATGTATAAAACTATAGATATGAAAGAGAAATCCGCTGATCTGGAAAAACAGGTCAGAGAATATTGGATAAAGAAGAACATAGCGCAGAAAAGCGAAGATTTCAGGGAAGGCTCAGATAAATTTGTTTTTTTTGAAGGACCTCCTACAGCCAACGGAATGCCGGGAATTCATCACGTGATGAGCCGTACCCAGAAAGATACAGTCTGCCGCTATAAAACAATGAAAGGTTTTCAGGTAAAACGAAAAGCCGGCTGGGATACACACGGACTGCCAGTGGAAATCGAAGTGGAAAAACAACTTGGTCTGAAAGATAAAAAAGAAGTCGAAGAATACGGACTTGAGAAATTTAATAAAAAATGCCAAGAATCGGTGTTTTCCTACGAAAAAGAATGGCGTGAAATGACCAAAGAAATGGGTTATTGGATAAATCTGGATGATCCTTACATTACGCTGAAAAATGATTATATCGAAACCGTCTGGTGGATTTTGAACGATTTCTACAAAAAAGGCCTGATCTATAAAGGGCATAAAATCGTTCCTTACTGCCCCAGTTGTGGAACGCCGCTTTCCAGCCATGAAGTAGCTCAAGGTTACAGGGAAACAGAAGATCCTTCTGTGTTTGTTAAATTTAAAGCCAAAGCTTGGGAAAATACCTATTTCCTGGCCTGGACTACAACTCCCTGGACGTTAATTTCAAACGTAGCTCTGGTAGTTCATCCTACTGAAACTTATGTAAAAGTGAAACATCACGCTGAATTTCTGATTCTGGCAAAAGCACGTTTGGATGTGTTGGATGACGAATATGAGATTGTGGAAGAATTTGCCGGAAAAGATTTGGAATATAAAGATTACGAACAGCTTTTTCCATTTGTAAATCCAGATAAGAAAGCTTTCTTCATAGGATTGGCAGATTACGTGACAATGGAAGATGGAACCGGTGTTGTTCACACAGCTCCGGCATTTGGTCAGGATGACTACGAACTTGGTCAGAAGTATGATCTTCCCGTAATTCAGCCAGTAGATGAAGCAGGAAAGTTTAAAGATGTAATTTCAGATTGGAAAGGTGAATTCGTGAAAGATGCCGATAAAGGCATCATCAAAAATATGAATCAGCGCGGCGTGCTTTACAAGCGTAAACAGATCGTGCACAGTTATCCGTTCTGCTGGCGCTGCGACAGTCCGCTCATCTATTACGCTCGTTCCAGCTGGTACATCAAAACCAGTGAATACAAACAGCAGATGATCGAAAATAATAAGCAGATCAAATGGTATCCGCCATTTGTAGGTGAAAAACGTTTTGGTGAATGGTTGGAAAACAACGTTGACTGGGCAATTTCCAGAAATCGTTTTTGGGGAACTCCGCTCAATATCTGGGTTTGCCAGGAATGCGGTGAATTCGAAAGTGCAGGATCTATAGAAGAACTGAGAGAAAAAGGCGTTTTGAAAAATGGTGAGGCTGTTCCCGAAGATATTGAACTTCACCGTCCTTACGTGGATGAGATCGAAATGAAATGCAAATGCGGTGGTAAAATGCTGCGTACACCGGAAGTTATTGATTGCTGGTTCGACAGCGGTTCGATGCCGTTCGCTCAGTGGCATTATCCGTTTGAAAATAAAGAAAGATTCGAAAAAGAACTTTTCCCGGCAGATTTTATCAGTGAAGGAATCGATCAGACTCGCGGCTGGTTCTATTCACTTCTGGCAATTTCCACGATGCTGACTGGAAAATCCTCTTACAAAGCTTGCCTTGTAAATGATCTGATCCTGGACAAAAAAGGCCAGAAGATGAGCAAGAGCAAAGGCAATTCTGTAAATCCGATAAAATTGATGGATGAATTTGGTGCTGATGCAATTCGCTGGTATCTGCTGGCTGTCAGCCCCCCCTGGATTCCCACTAAATTTGATGAAAACGGCGTTAAAGAGATCGTGAATAAATTCTTCGGCACCCTGAAGAATGTTTATTCCTTTTACGTTACTTATGCCAATATCGACAAATTCGATGCTTCCAAATATGAACTTTCAGAGCAGAAGAGTTCCGAGATAGATAAATGGATCATGTCTCGCTTGAATTCTGTAACTAGAGATGTAACAAAGAATTTCGATAACTTTGATTTGACCAAAGCTGTGCGATCTATTCAGGGCTTTGTTATCGATGATCTTAGCAACTGGTATGTTCGCCGCAGTCGTCGTCGTTATTGGGAATTGGAACTTACAGAAGATAAAATAGATGCTTATCTCACACTTTATCAGGTACTTGTTTCCGTCACGAAATTAATGGCTCCGGTTGCTCCATTTCTGGCAGAAGAGATTTTCACGAATCTTACCGGAAAAGAAAGTGTTCATCTGGAAGACTTCCCCACTTCCAACCAGAAAGTAGTTTTACCCAAGTTGGAAGAAGAAATGCAGACTGTTATTGATCTGGTTTCTCTAGGTCGTGCAGCTCGAAATACCTGTCAGATCAAGGTTCGCCAAACTTTAGGTGCACTTTACATTCCGGCAAAATATCATCATCTGGTTCAGAGAATGGAAAGCTTGATCAAAGAAGAAATAAACGTGAAAGAAATAAAATACATCCAGGAAAAAGATGATTTCGTAAAGTACGAATTCAAGCCGAACTTTAAGGTGATGGGACCAAAATACGGCAAACATATGAAACGCATCGCTGCTGCTTTACAGGAAATGGATGCAGATCATATCGTGGAAATTCTGCACCAGGGAAAAGATTACTTCCTGGAAGTAGACGGCAGTTCATTCAAGCTTACTGAAGAAGATTTGATCATTTCCATCAAAGATAAAGAAGGCTTCGTATTTGAAACAAATAAAGATCTTTACGTTGCTTTGGATACTCATCTTACACCGGAACTGATCCAGGAAGGATTGGCCCGGGAGTTGGTTAATAAAATCCAATATACCCGCAAAGAATCAGGTTTGGAGATCATGGATCGCATCAAGGTTTTCTATTGTGGCGATAATGAAGTCGATGCTGTGTTCTCAAAATTTGCGGATTACATTCAAAATGAAACTCTTACCAATTCCTGCCATCGAGTTACAGAACGTCATGAAGATGGAACAACCTGGGATGTTAATGGCAAGGAAGTGTGGCTGGCAGTAACAAAAGATTAAAAAAAAAACCTTGAAAGGATTTCATTCAGAGAAATTTTTTCAGGTCGATCCTTTCAATGGTTGGTGATGTGAAACTCTGAAAAGCTCTCTTCTGCAAATTCTTGCACTGGAGACTTTCTGAGTTGAATGTAGAAAAACCTTGAAAAGGTTCAGCAGGAAGAAAAGCCTTTTAAACCTATTCAAGGTTAAATAAAAAGAAATAATTAAAAATATAGATCAGGAGAATTTGAAAAATGGCAAAAATCAAAGCTTTCAAAGGTGTGAGACCGGCAGCAGATAAAATCAAAGACGTTGCCTCTCCACCTTACGACGTTTTAAATTCGGAAGAAGCCAGAGAGCAAGTGAAAGGCAAACCGTACAGCTTTCTGCATGTGGTAAAACCGGAAGTTGATCTTCCGTTGGAAACCGATCATTATGACGAATCGGTTTATCAGAAAGGTCGGGAAAATCTCTACAAATTCATCAAAGACGGAGTTTTGATCCAGGATAAAAAGCCGTGTTTTTATCTTTATCGTCTCATCATGGGAGATATCGATGAGATCGGTTTAGTTGCAGGTGCTTCTATCGAAGATTACGAAAATGATATTATCAAAAAACATGAACACACCAGGGCTGTAAAAGAAGCAGACCGCATCAAACACGTGGATACTTTAAATGCCAATACCGGTCCTGTTTTCCTCACCTACAAAGCTCGTGAAGATATGAACAATCTGGTAGCTGAACTCATCAAGAATGACCCGACTTACAACATAGAAACAGATGATGGAATTAAACATATTTTCTGGAAAATCGCTTCTGATGAAGTTATCGAAAAGATCACAAAAATTTTCGCAGACATCGATTTTCTGTATGTAGCCGATGGTCATCATCGTTCTGCCAGCGGCACCAAGGTCGGTCAGCAGCGAAGAGCTGCCAATCCCAATCATACCGGAGAAGAGGAATATAATTACTTCCTGTCTGTGATCTTCCCGCACGATCAGCTTTACATCATGGATTACAACCGCGTTGTGAAAGATCTGAACGAACTTAGCAGTGAAGATTTCCTGGCAAAAGTAGAAGAGAAGTTCGAAATCGAAAAGATTGGAGATGAAGAATACAAACCTTCAGAGCTTCACACTTTTGGAATGTACTTGGATGGCAATTGGTACAAACTTACTGCAAAAGAAGGAACTTTTCCCGCTGGAGATCCGGTAAAATCTCTGGATGTTTCCATTTTGCAGGAAAACCTTTTACATCCTATATTGGCAATCGGCGATCCCCGTAAAGATGAAAGAATAGATTTTGTAGGTGGAATTCGCGGTCTGGGCGAACTCAGCCGAAGAGTCGATGCTGGTGAAGCTGTTGCTTTTGCCATGTTCCCAACTTCCATCGAACAGCTGATGGCAATCGCCGACGCCGGCGAAGTGATGCCGCCCAAATCTACCTGGTTCGAACCTAAACTTCGTTCCGGAATTATCGTCCATTTGCTGGATTAATAATATTTTTTGCAGAAAGGGCGGTTTGAAAAAGTCGCCCTTTTTTATATATTGCAGCAAGAGCTGCGGAAGTCCGGCGTTACGCAGCAGAAGCTACGTAACGAGATTTTATAATTTTGGAGAAAAGAATTTGAAATTTAAGTTCCTGATAATTTTTGTTTTGCTTTTTTCGATTTTATTTTCACAAGAAAATATAACCAACGCCAAGAAAGAACGTTCAATTTTCAGACCTGTTATTTTTGGTCTTGTTTATCCTCTTTCCACAAACCACTCTAAACATGACAGCACCTATCTGAATTTAGCCCTGATCCAGAATACAGTGGGAAAAGTGAAAGGTGTAAATTTATGCGGTTTTTCTGCTGTAAGTTCAAAATCCGTAAAAGGAATTCAAGGTTCTCTCCTCTACTCACAGATTAACGAAAATCTGAAAGGTGTGTCTTTTTCAACTATTAACGTGGTAAATCACAACATTAAAGGAGTTCAATTCGGTACTGCAGCAAATTTGCTGGGTGGTAGTTTCGTTGGATTTCAGAGTTCTGGAATTGTAAATTTTCTGGGCGGAAATTTTGTGGGATATCAGCAATCGACGGTTTTCAATATTGTAGGAAAATCATTTGTGGGACTGCAAACTGCCGGAGCCGGCAATGTTGTGGGCGGCAATTTCAAAGGTGTGCAATTTGGATCGTCTTTCAATTTTGTGGGAAAAGTGATGAAAGGACTACAGTGGTCTGGAGTTAACGTTTGTGCGGAATTAACAGGACTGCAAGTTGGCTGGATAAATATTTCTCAGATCAATCATAAATGGCAGATCGGTGTGATGAATCTGGCGGAAGAACAAAAGGGAATTCCGGTTGGATTAATAAACATTTCCGATGATGGAGATATTCAATGGCAGAACTATGTAAGCAATTTTGCCGGTTTTGTTACAGCAGTCAGGTTTATATCAAATAATTTTGTTTCTAGCGTGGAAATGGGAGCTCCCAATTTAAAATCAGATTACGATAGCTCTGCCCTGTTAGGTTTTCATTATGGATATCGCTGGCTAATTCACAAATTTGGATTGGAAACCGACCTGGGATTCTTCCATATAGAAAATTTTGATGAAGACGGAAACAACGATTATCCAGATAATTTCGCTCTTCAGCTACGTTTCTCTGCAACTTTCAGAATTAACAAATGGCTGGAAATTTATGGCGGTTTTGGTGGTTCCACAATGAGTGAATATGTTCTGGAAGAAGACGCTGAATCGATCGATAATGAAGATAGTTATCTTTATTTTGCAGGAATTAATCTGTTTTAGGAATTCAAATGAAAATATTTTTGATATTTATAATTCTAATAACTTGTTCTGTTCTTCTTTCTGAAGAAACGCAAATTGACAGTCTGTTCAAACCCAATTTCAAGTTTGCTGCTGTCGAAGCATTCAGTATCAATATTGGTGTTTGGAGTGTAGATCATTACATTGCCAGAGCTGAATGGGCAAATATCAGCATCGAATCGGTGAAACGCAATCTTGAATCCGGTTTTGTATTTGATGACAGTCAGTTCCTGATGAACCAGTTTCTGCATCCCTATCATGGCAATATGTATTTCAATTCGGCTCGCAGCAATGGCTTCGATTTCTGGTTGTCTGCGCCTTTCGCACTTTGCGGCAGTTTGATGTGGGAACTTTTCATGGAAATCGAAAAACCTTCCAACAATGATCTTTTTACTACAACTCTGGGCGGGATAATGATGGGCGAAATCACCTATCGAGTTTCATCTCTTATTTTGGATGACAACTCAACCGGAACTGAACGAACTTTCCGGGAAATCGGAGCGGGTTTGATTAATCCAATTCGTGGAATTAATCGCCTCATCAAAGGAAAAACGAAAACTCGTCATAAGTATTATCGTAATGAAAAACCGGATGTGATCGGTGAGATTTCTCTGGGCGGAAATACGGTCGGTGAAGGGCTGGATCTGCTGAACGGTAAACAGTCTCCCCTTTTAAAAGTACAGTTTGTTTACGGCACTCCCTTTCTGAATGAAGAACGCAAGCCTTTTGATTATTTTAATATGCATTTAGGATTGAACTTGAAAGGCATTGATACGATAACAAATTTTTATGGAGATGCTCTGCTTTGGGGCAGAAATTTCAACTTTGTGGGAAATACCGGAGACATGGTTCAGGACAATCTGGCCGGGGCTTTTCAGCATTTTGATTATCTGGCAAATGATGTTTACAAAGTGGCTGCCAGTGGAGTCGGCGGAGGGTTAATTTCCAGGTTCTCTGCTTATGAAGGCATGGAGCTTTTTACTTCCTGCCACATTTCGGCTGTAATTCTAGGCGGCAGTAATTCTGCTTATGCCCTGGCAGCTGATCGAGATTATAATTTAGGTCCTGGATACAGCAGCAAATTTGAAGGCTGGCTTGTTAACAGCAAATATGGTGAAATGTATGTGGGTTATCTTCGTTACTGGCTCTACACTCTCAGTGGTGCCGCTGGCCACGAAACAATTGAAATTACAAATGGAAGAATCGAAACACCGATAAGCAGTCATTTCAAGCTTGGTGTTGAATATCTTTACTATTCACGAAATGGTGTTTATGATGAATATGAAGATGTGAAAGCAGAAAATAATGAATTAAGAACATTTATTTCTTACAGATTTTGAAATGAAAAAAATGGGGAATTCGAGGTTAAATGAAAAAATATTCAATCGTTAGTTTGGGCTGTTCCAAGAATTTAGTCGATAGTGAAGTTTTCAGCGCAATCGCTTCTAAAGCTGGGTTTACGTTTACACAAATTTTGGATGATGCAGAAATTATCGTCGTCAATACTTGCGGATTCATTATTGATGCCAAAGAAGAATCGATAAATACTATCCTGGAAATGGCAGATTATAAAGAAACCGGTAAATGCAAAAAGTTGATCGTTACTGGTTGCCTGGTCAAAAGATATTTCAATGATCTGGAAGAATCAATTCCAGAAATTGATGAACTGATCGATTTGAAAGATTTCGATAAATTTGCCGAGATATTCCAAACTAATAGAACGGAATCCAGGAAGCTCTTGACTCCTTTACATTTTGCTTATCTGCGCATCAGTGACGGCTGCAACAATCATTGTAGTTATTGTGCCATTCCATCCATTCGAGGTCAGTTACAAAGTGAACCAATGCAAAAGTTGATTGATGAAGCAAAAAGTTTAGCAGATAGAGGTGTTAAGGAACTTATCCTTACTGCTCAGGACTCGGCACGCTACGGCTTTGATCTGTATGGAGAAAGCAAACTGGCAGAATTGATGACAAAGCTTCATGAAATCGAAGAAATAGAATGGATCAGAGTATTATATCTTCACCCCGCTCATATCACCTCCGAGATCATCGATGCTTTTGCGAATTTTCCAAAAGTTTGCAAATATTTCGAGATCCCGATCCAACACATAAACAATGAGATCCTGCTGAATATGAATCGTAAAGTAACTCGAAACAGAATTGAAGAGATCATTTCCGAGATCAGAAATAAAATTCCAGAAGCGGTTGTTAGAACTACCCTGATCGTTGGTTATCCCGGTGAAACAGAAGAAAAATTTCTGGAATTAAAAGAATTTGTAGAAAAAACAAAGTTCGAAAGATTGGGGGTATTTATCTATTCTGAAGAAGATGGAACACCGTCAGCAAAACTGCTAAATGATGTGGAAGAAGAAATTGCAGAACAGAGAAAAGATGAAATCATGAGCCTTCAGCAACAGATTTCTGAAGATTTCCTGGCAAGTTTAATTGGCAAGAAGATCAAAGTTATTATTGACCGAAAAGGTAATGATGGAGAATTTCCCCTGGAAGGAAGAAGCTATTTCGATGCACCGGAGATCGATGGCACTGTATTCATCGAATCGGGTGAAGCTGAAATTGGTGATATTGTGGAAGTGGAAATAGAAGATTCCTGGGAGTATGATGTGATTGGAAGGATTTGCTCCCCTTCGTAAGGGGAGATTAAGAGGGGTTTTAAATAAATAATAAAACTTTAAAAAGAATTGAGTAAACCCCCTTTTATTCCCCTTTCTAAAGGGGGACTTGAAATTTTTTTCGGAGGAATACATGGCAAAAAAAATTGCATTAACCGGCATAAAACCAACAGGTTTACCACATATCGGTAATTTTTTCGGAATGTATAAACCGGCTTTGGAACTGGCAGAAGATTACGACACTCGATATTTCATAGCAGATTATCATGCACTCAACTCGATGAAGGATCCAAAACTGGTGAAGGAACTTTCCTATGAAGTTGCTGCCACCTGGCTGGCTATGGGTTTGAATCCCAAGGAATCGATCTTATATAAACAGTCGGCTGTGCAGGGAACTTTTGAACTGACAACTTTTCTGATGGCTTTTACATCAAAAGGTTTGATGAACCGAGCGCATTCCTACAAGGCTAAGGTGCAGGAAAACACAGAACTCGGTAAAGATCCTGATGATGGTGTAAATATGGGACTTTTCACTTATCCAGTTTTAATGGCAGCAGATATTCTGCAATTCGACAGTGATGTTGTTCCTGTGGGAAAAGATCAGGCTCAGCACCTGGAAATGGCTGTAGATATTGCTCAATCGATCAATCATAATTATGGAAAAGAGTTATTGAAAATACCCAAAGCATTGATCAAAAAAGAAACTGGCTATGTAATAGGCTTGGATGGCAGGAAAATGAGTAAAAGCTACAATAATACAATTCCACTTTTCCTTCCTCCCAAAAAACTAAGAAAACTTATCATGAAGATCGTTACGAATTCACAAACGATCGACGAACCAAAAGATCCTGATAACTGCAGCATTTTTGCTCTTTATAAGCTCTTCTCAACCAAAGAACAACAAGAAGATTTAAGAAAGAAATATCTGGCTGGTGGAATGGGCTGGGGTCATGCAAAACAATATTTATTTGAGATTATGAATGAAACACTTACTCCGATTCGAGATAAATACAATCAATTGATCAGCGATAAAGCTTACATAGATGAAGTTTTGATAGATGGAGCTGAAAGGGCAAATGAGATAGTTTCCCAGAAAATGGATTTTATTCGTAAAGAAATTGGTTTAAGTTAAAATCTTGTTCCTTTTTTAGTTTACAGGAAATTTTGATTAAGCTCTTTTTTCTAATTGACACGAAAAAGGGCATTAAATAAAAGTGACCAGCACTCAAAGTTGAGTGTTGATAATAATATTATGAATAAGGTGATAAAATGTTTACTTTTTTAATGATAATCCACGTGATTATTTCTGCAGGTTTGATTTTAGTGATTTTAGCTCAATCCAGTAAAGGCGGTGCTTTAGATGGAATGGTTGGTGGAACTGCAACCAATTTACTTGGTGGCCAGGGCGCATCAAAATTCCTGAAAAATACTACTCAGATTCTGGCAGTTCTTTTTATGGTTAATTGCATTCTTTTAGCACTTCAGCTAAAAACTCCTTCTCAAGCTACTTCTACATCGACTAAAGCTGTAGATAAAATGCGCGAGCAGGTTGCAGATCAACCACAAAATGAAGAACTCCCACTTTTACCGGAAACAGATCAGCCAGTAGAAACAGACACAGAAACAACAGAATAATCTAATAAAGTGTAATTCTGCAGAAGTGGTGGAATTGGCAGACACGCAAGACTAAGGATCTTGTGCCCTTTTTTGGGTGTGCGGGTTCAAGTCCCGCCTTCTGCACCAGATATCAAAGCCCTCATGAAAATGACGGGCTTTATTTTATTATCCAAATTCACTATTGACAGCGTTAACCGCATATTAAATATTAAATTAAAAAATTTGGAAATATTATGATTGATAAAGATTTGAAAAAATTTAGAAAGGAATTACATAGAAATCCAGAGCTTTCTGATAATGAAGATAAAACAGCTTCGAAGATCATTGAAACATTATCTAATTATAATCCAGACAAAATAATGACTAATATTGGTGGCAAAGGTTGTGCGGCAGTATTCAATTTTACAAAACCAGGAAAAACCATTGTTTTCAGAGCGGAATTGGATGCACTGCCAATAACTGAATCCAATGAGTTTGAATATAAAAGTAAAACATCAGGTGTCAGTCATTCTTGTGGTCATGATGGTCATATGACAATTCTGATTGGACTAGCCAAGTTATTGGATCAAAATCGAAAAGCACTGTGTGGCAAAGTAATCCTGCTTTTCCAACCAGCTGAAGAAATTGCTGCAGGTGCAAAACGAATTATTCAAGATAATAAATTTTTGAATTTAAAACCTGATTATATCTTTGCTTTACATAATCTTCCAGGATTTGAATTGAATAAAATTATCTTGAAAAAAGGAATTTTTGCTTCAACTTCTATCGGACTCAAAATTCATCTTAAAGGCGAAACATCACATGCCGGTCATCCCGAAAATGGCCGAAATCCAGTGATGGCATTCACATCTATCGTCAACGATCTTATTGCAATTCCACAGATTTACACTTCATTTCAGCAGGCAGCATTAGTTACCATTATCCATGCGATCTTAGGAGAGGAAGCTTTTGGCACTTCTCCTGGTAAAGCTACGATCATGGCTACTTTTCGAGCTCATTCTGATGAAGTCCTCATTAAAATGAAAAAGCAGGCAGAAATTTTGGTTAAGAAATCTGCAGAAGCATCAAATCTTGATTTTTCCATGGAATGGGTGGAATATTTTCCTGCACTTATCAATGATGATAATTGTGTAGAAAGTATTGAAAATACAGCAAAAAAACTTGGATTTAAGCTGCAATGGCAAACTTCACCATTTTCCTGGACGGAAGACTTTTCTTATTATACTCAAAAAATTCCAGGAGCATTTTTTGGCCTTGGTTCAGGAAAAGATCATCCGCAACTACACAATTCAAATTATGACTTTCCAAACGAAATCCTATCTACAGGAATAAAAGTTTTTTACAATTTAATTAAAGAAATTAACAGGAACTAATATGTTTAATTCATCCCTCATCGAACTTGATTACAATGCATTAAAGAAGAATCTGAAATATTTAAAAAGCCGTTTATCTAAATCCGTAAAATTTTGTTCTGTGATCAAAGGTAACGCTTATGGTCATGGTATCACCTATTTCGTTCCAATGGCAGAATTCTGCGGGATAGATTATTTTGGAGTTTATGATGCTCATGAAGCAAAAAAGGTTCTTTCTGTAAAAAAAGATGAAACAGACCTGATGATCATGGGAATGATCGACAATAACGAATTGGAATGGGCTATAGAAAATAATATTTCATTCTATGTTTTCGAAATGGATCGTTTGGAACATGCTGTAAAAGCAGCAAAAGAAGTAGGAAAATCTGCTCGAATACATTTGGAATTGGAAACTGGAATGAATCGAACTGGTTTCGAAGAAAAAGAAGATCTTTCGCAAGCATTGAAATTAATTAAAGAGAATAATGAATTTTTGATATTAGAAGGTATCTGTACGCATTTTGCCGGAGCAGAATCGATTCAGAATTATCATAGAATTCAAAAACAACACAAAACTTTCAATAGATTGATAAATAAATTGAAAAGACAAAGCATGATATCCAGATATGTTCATGCAGCCAGTTCTGCTGCCACTCTGCTTTACCCGGAAACTCATAAGACAATGGTAAGAGTTGGAATTGCACAATATGGCTTTTGGCCCACATTAGAAACAAAAATAAAGAATCTCCTGGATGATAAAAATCACTTTGCCAAAGATCCGCTGCGACAGATTTTAAGCTGGAAAAGCAAAATTATGAGCACAAAAATTGTTGAACCAGGTAATTTTATCAGCTATGGAACGTCTTACTTAACAAGACGTAAAACGCGATTTGCTACAATACCTGTAGGTTATTATCATGGTTACAGTCGCAGCCTCAGTAATAGCAGTCATGTATTGATTCATGGTAAAAAAGCACCTGTTATCGGTATGATCAACATGAATATGATGCTGGCAGATGTAACTCATATCGGTACTGCCAGAAAAGGCGATGAGGTTGTTCTGATAGGCAAGCAGGGAAAAAATAAAATTTCTGTCGCTTCTTTTGCTGAACTTACAAATTATGTTAACTACGAATTACTATCCCGTTTGCCAATGGAGATTCCAAGAGTTATTGTGAAATAATTGTTAAGAAGTCAACTATTTAAAAGGAGGAAAAATGCCTACTAGCGAAACTATTATTGAAGGATTAACCAATATTTCAAACCAGAATATGATCGTTGCCCTTGCCTGGCATATTTTATTATTTATCTTATTAATTTTCATAGCATCAGGCTGGCGACCATTCCAAAAAGTTACGGGATTATTCTTTTCACTGCCACTTCTTTCTGTAAGCCTGTTTGCTCTTTTGTCACAAAATCCATTTAATTTCATGATGTTCTTAATCTTGTCGATATTGCTTATAATCTATGCCTTAAGATTACCAAAACATAAGGTTATTTTTCTACCTGGTTTCATAACAATCACGGGAATAATAATGATCGTTTATGGCTGGATTTATCCTCATTTTCTGATAGATGTAAATCCTCTGATTTACGTTGTGGCATCTCCAATTGGTTTGGTTCCCTGCCCTACTTTGTCGATTGTAATTGGTTTTAGCTTACTTTTCAGGAATTTCAATTCCAAAAAATGGGGAATTACTTTAAGTGTTTTCGGACTTTTCTATGGAATAATTGGAATTTTACGATTAGGTGTGATCCTGGATATTGGTTTGCTTGCAGGTGCAATCATTCTGCTGATATTTAGTCTAAAACAACCCGGAATTGTGAATTTAGCTGAATAGCTTCAGAAATCAAAACTCAGAGAATTCATTTCCGCAGATCATCCAACCATCAAAACTTTTATAGAAATAGGAGAGATCGCCATATTCTACAGAAGGTTCTGAAGAAGTTTCATCGCCCAGTTGCATTGTAAAACTAACGGTTGCAAAATCACCACTGAAATCAAATTCCAAAGCTGAAAAATCGAAGCTGTCAAAATCGTTCAACCTGATCTGCCAGATGATTTCTTCGTCATCCCAATCGTTGGAATTATGTATAAAATCAGGATGATATTGAGACATAATTTTATTCAGATCATTGAAGTTAAACCCTGTTTTAATTTCATCGAAAATATTTTTTATCTGAGTTTTATCAACATCGCTCGGTGATGAAAGATCGCAGGATGAAAGAAACAGAAAAATTGTAATCAAAAAAACTATATATAAAAATGTATTTTTCATAAACCCTCAGTCAGCTTCGCTTGACAGCTCCCTTCTTAAGGGAGCAAAATTGGAAACTATCAGTTTTTATTTCTTTATTCTCCCCCTTGATAAGGGGGATGAAAATTTATCCCGTGGAATCCTATGGTTATTCTACTGGGAGGGGGTTTTATTTTCATTTAAAATGCTTCACCTTTCCAAAACCATCACGTTTTCTATGTGAAACGTGTGCGGAAACATATCAAAAGACTGCATCAAATTAACCTTGAAACCTTTTTGTAAAATCATTTTTACATCTCGTTTCTGAGTATTGGGATCGCAACTAATATAAACAATCTTGATAATTGAATCATCCAGTTTCTCTATTATCGATCTTTCCAAACCTTTTCTGGGAGGATCAAAAATAACTGTATCGATTTTATGATCTATTTTTTCCAGTTCTTCTTCCACATTACCACAGATAAAGTTTGCATCCATAATATTATTTAACTTCGCATTTTCTTCTGCATCCAGAATTGCATTTTCGTTATTCTCGATTCCCCAGAGCTTCTGCCCCACACTTTTTACATATATCCCAATAGAACCGACTCCGCAATAAGCATCCACTATATTTTGTGAATTGACAAGCTGTTGTTTTACAAATTCATACATCTCTGCTGCAATTTCTGAATTCACCTGAAAAAATGATTTATAATTCAATTTGAATTTCTTACCATTAACTTCTTCAAAAATATAATCTCGACCAAAAAGTATTTTTTCACCATCATCCAAAATTACATTTGTTCTGTTCGGATTAATATTAAGAACCACTCCTACTAAATTTGAGAAATTTTCTTTTAGAACTCGAACCAGCTGATTTGTGAAGGGAACTTTCCTGTTTTTGGAAACAACAACAACGATCAATTCATCAGTTTTCTGTGAATACCGCATTCCCAGATGACGCAAACTTCCCTTTCCGGTTTTTTCATCATATATCTTTATTTTGGAAGCAGTTACATATTCCATGAAGACCTTGCTCACATCATCAAAAAGTTTAGGATGCAATTTACAATTTTCATGTGGAATTACTTCATGAGATCTTTTGGCAAACATGCCAATAACTGGTTTTCCAGTTTGGCTGGCAACAGGAAAGAAACTTTTATTCCGATAATAATTTATCTTCTTACTGCCAATGATCGGTAATTTTTTTTTAATTGGAACATTATAAAATATTTCATCGATTATCTGCTGTTTAAAATGTAACTGTTTTGAATATTCTAAATTCAGCCAGTCACAACCACCACAGGTTCCAAACACTTCACAATCTGCATTCCTGCGAAATGGAGAAGGTTTTATGATTTCTTTAACTGAAGCAAATAAATTTTTTCCTTTTTTGAATTCAGTCTTCACATTCAGAATATCTTCAGGAAGGCCGCAGGTAACAAAAACAGGTTGAGAATCATTGAATCCCAACCCATAACCTTTATAAACCAGTTTTTCAATTTTCAGATTTTTGAGCTCATTCATAATTTGTTTTGAAGCGACATTAGTTTTAACTTCCAAACCATCCAAATCGCTTCCCTTACAATTTTTTTACTCATCTTGGATTGCCCGCTGCGGCGATCTGTAAAAACAATAGGAATCTCCTTTATCTTAAAACCCTGTTTCCAGGTGCGGAAGTTCATTTCCACCTGAAATGAATAACCATCGGAAAGAATAGAATCAAGATCTATCTTCTCCAGAACTTCTCTTCTAAAACATTTGAATCCACCGGTAGGATCTTTTACGGGTAAACCGGTAACAAACTGTACATAATGAGCAGCAAAAAAGCTAAGCAGTAAGCGGCGCATCGGCCAGTTTACTACGTTTATTCCTTCAATGTATCGCGAACCTATCACCAGATCATTTTGCTTGATTTCCTCCAGCATTACCGGTAGTTCTGCAGGATCGTGAGAGAAATCTGCATCCATCTCGAATATGTAATCGTATTTCTGCTCGATGGCATATTTGAAACCTGCTACGTATGCCGGACCTAAACCTTTTTTTTCTTCTCTTTCCAGAATATGAATGCGATCATTAGACTTCATTAAAGCTTTTACAATTTTTCCAGTGCCGTCAGGAGAATTATCGTCTACAATCAGAACTTGAAGGTTTTTATCCTGCCTCAATACTTCAGAAATGATCGAACTAATATTTTCTGCTTCATTATATGTGGGAATTATAACTAATGCTTTCATTTTTCATCCAAGTTATTTTTTAATAATTGTTTTTCTTTTACTCTGGCTTTTGGTTTTGCCGGTGAACCAAGCCAGACTTCTTCTTTCTTTACATCTTTGGAAACTACACTTCCGCCTGCAACCATGCCGTCTTCTTCGATTGTTTTTCCTGGCAGGATGGTTGCATTCACACCAATTCTGCCGCCTTTTCTTATTGTTACGCCTTTGAAATGATTGAAGCGTTCTTTATCTCGCCCCATAAAATTATCATTACTGGTAGCTACAGCAGGAGCTACAAAGCAATAATCTTCGATTGTAGAGTATGCAGTAATATAAGCATTTGTCTCAATTTTATTGCGGTTTCCAACCTTACAGAAATTCTCAATCGTTACGTTCCTGCCGATAATATTCAAATCACCGATCTCCACATTTTCTCGAATGGTTGCCAGATCGGCAATAAGACAATTATTTCCTACTTTTGCCTGACAGTAAATTACAACATTCGCCCCTATCTGGCATAGATCTCCAATTTCTGCAGGACGCAAATCTTTTTTCACTTTGAAAATGCTGCGAGGAGATGATAGAGGTTTCTTGCCGATGATTGTGTTATCTTCGATACGAACTCCGTTGCCAATGGTAGTTCCTTCGTAAATTATAACATTATGTCCAATTAAACAATCCTTACCGATCTGGACATTATCCATGATGATGCAGTTAAAACCCCATTTGGAATTTCTTCCGATAACTGCTGATTCAGCAATATGCTGGCTCATCTATTCTCCCGATTTACCTTTTTAACTCTCTTACTATCTATTTAACTTAGAAATTAAACTCGAAGTCCTTTTCATCTTTAACCGGTTCGCTGTAAGAAATGCTGTCGCCTTCTGCTAAACCTTCGATTATCTCTACCTGCTGGAAATTGTTAATTCCGGTTTTCACAACAACGCTGTTGGCAATTGTATCGTTTTGCACTTTATAAACAATATCCTGATTATCATCACTGCTGAAAATCGTGCGGATTGGAACGACCAGAATATCTTTCCTCTGTTCACCAATAATTGTAATATTGGCTGTCATTCCAGGCCTTAATCTCTCATCAACGTTCAATATTTCAATCTCTACAGGAAAAACCTTCACATTGTTGTAACTGATTGCCATGGCAGCAATTTTGGTGATCTCTCCCTGGTATTTTTCATACGGATATGCATCCACCTGGATTTCTACTTTCTGATTTTTGCTGACTTTAGAAATATCAACTTCATTGATGCGGGAATTTACTACCATTCTTTCTAAGTCTGCTAAAACCACGATAACAGTTCCAGCTGTATAAGATCCGGTATTGGAAACAACCATCTCACCTTCTTCCACCGATTTTTGAATAACCGTTCCAGAAGCTGTGGAAATAATTTTTGAAACATTATCTTCTGTTTCAATTTCCTTTATAATATCGTATTGCTGAATGGCAGATTTGTAGTTTATACGAGCTTCAGCAACCACATCTTTATAGGAATCAAGTTCCTGAGAAGAAATAAAATTCTGATCAAAAAGCTTTTGTTTATCCTGCAGATCCTTCTCAGCATTTCGCAATCTTAGTTCCGATAACTCTAAAGTACTTTTTACACGTGTTATCATTTCTGCCTGGTTGTAGTCCGGTTCAATCTCGGCAATGATATCACCTTTATTTACAAAATCTCCTTCTTCTACGAAGAATTTCGTTATTTTTCCACTGATTTTCGATTTGATCTCGATTTCTTTAATTGGTTGGATCTCGCCAGTTTCTTCCAGTTTAACTGTGATCTCACCTTTTTCTACCACGTAAGATTTTACGCTGCCAGCCTGAGATTTTGCATCTTTCTGAACTGCTACTTTACCGCACCCAAAAATCGTTAACACCACAATTATTATCAAAAATATTTTTTTCATTTTAACTCCAGAATTTTATTTATACTCAACTGCATCTATCAAAATATCAATCTCTTTTCCATTTCGAATTGCTATAATTTTAATTTTATCTCCCACTGAAATATCGGTAACAGAAAGTTCAGCTTCTTCGGTATTCGTGATCTTCTGTCCATTTATGTCGATGATAATATCACCTTTTCGTAATCCAGCCTTATATGACGGTGCTCCTTCTTCTACAAAATTTACCAGTACACCATCCATTGTATCCAGTTTAAAATGTTGTGCCAGCATCGGGTTTATATCCTGAACTTTAAAACCAAACCAGATATCACGAATTTTACCATATTTTATCAATTCCGTGGTAATCTTTTTAACTCTGTCTATTGGAATGGAAAAACCGATTCCAATGCTGCCGCCACTTTCGGAAAGAATAAATGTATTCAAGCCAATTACTTCGCCGAAAATGTTTACCAGCGGACCACCGCTGTTTCCCTGATTGATAGCTGTATCAGTTTGGATCATGCGGCGATAAACTTTACCTTCCTTGTTTTCTGCAAAATCCCGATTTACTGCCGATATAACACCAACCGAAACGCTTGGTTTGCTGTCTTTTATCACAAATCCATACGGATTGCCTACGGCAATTGCCCATTCTCCAATTATAAGATCGCTGGAAGTTCCCAGTGTTGCAAAGGGAAGATTCTCTCCCTCGATCTTTACCACGGCAACATCATGAACGCTATCTACACCGATAAGTTCTCCATCAAATTGCCTGTCATCGGTCAAGATAACTTTAATTTCGGTAGCTCCTTCCACCACGTGTGCATTGGTTAGAATGTAACCGTCTTTAGAAAATAAAACACCTGAGCCAAGACTTTTTACATTATAGGGAACATCATTGTAATAACCAAAAAAGAATCCCATTCTTCTGCGTACAATTTTGGTTTTAATTACATTTACACTAACCACAGCAGGTTCGATAAGTTCAACAGCCTTGGTGATGGAATTTTGACGTGAAACTCTGATCTCATCCGCCATTTGCTGTCGTTCTTCAGGACTGCTCTTTTCCGGTTGCTGCTTGGGTTCTTGTTCAAAAAACTCGGTATTCAACTGCTCGGGAACGTAAAGATTATCACGCTTTTCAAATTTTGAATAAATAAACAAAGCAATAATTATTATCGCAATTATTAATACAATATCATTCTTTTTCATAACTCACCTATTTTACAATTAAATAAATTATCACATTCCATAAACCAACCACGAAACCTATAGCTAAAACAACGTACATCACATAGCGATATATGTAGCGTTCGTAATAATGCTTAATAATATCCATATCTATTTTCTTATCGATAAGTTCAATGTATTTTTCAACTTCATAATGCTCCATCAGGTAAGGTACAAAACTGCGTAAAAACTGCTTCGTAAGCTGATATATAATCGATGCAAAAAAGAAACGAATGTTCTCTTTCCATTTGTGTGGTAGAATTTTTATATTTTCGATAGGTTCAAACTTATTCCAGGCTTTATGGAACATATCATTTTCCCACTTGCTGATGCGGGATTCGGAATCATTATTTCTGGAATCGTTGATGAAATCCTGAACCAATCTGGTTATTCTATGTATCAGATAATTCTTGGCTTTATAAGCAAAACCAGGAGTAAGAGGAACTTTCTTTCCATTGGGAAAACGTTTCTCTTTATCTGGGAAAAAAAGAGCCTGTTTTATAAGATATGTTACCAGAAAACCCGGCAGCATATTCCATAAAATGATAAATACAGGCTTCAAAAATGCCATCATATTTTGCCTTGATTGAATAGCTCTACAAAATGTTTATAAGATCTGTTGAAGGTTTTTTCGGCATCTGCTGGGAAAAAACAGGCAGGAAGTTGGCGCATTTTGCGATGATAATGCAGACATTCGCAGCAGGTTCCTTTCTTTCCACAAGAATATGTGCAGTTACAATATTCCAGATTTTTTTGTTTATTTTCACAATTCATAATTACCTCATAAATCTAAAGAAATCACATATATTCATAATAAATTAATGAATAGAAGTAAAGAAAATTGCAGGGCTTTTTTGTCAATTACTTGTTGCAAGTTTCTGGAGCTGGATTCTTGTTGCTGGCAAGTCACGGCGTAGCTTTTTTTTTACTTCTCTTGCATCAGCGAAGCCGGATTGCTGGTTGCTGGTTGTCATGGTTGTCATGGTTTTACACTCTGATTTCTTAACTCCCACTTCTCATCTTCCCAAAGTCTCAAAGTCTCAAAGTCACTCAAGCTCAAAACCAATCTGTTTCCAGGCTTCATACATTATCACTGCAACGCTGTTGGAAAGATTCAAAGAGCGAATTTTATCTGTCATTGGAATTTTGATCGTATTTTGCCAGTGCTTGTGCAGAATCGCTTCTGGAATGCCACGAGATTCGGGGCCGAAGATGAAGATATCACCTTTTCTGTAATCAACATCAGTAAACAAATTATCACTTTTGGTGGTGCACCAGAACATTCTTGAGTTAGGATTTTTGTTCAAAAAAGCTTCCAAATTTTCATGAACTTCATATTTTAATTTGTGCCAGTAATCCAAACCGGCACGTTTTAGATGTTTATCAGTTATCAGAAATTTCATGGGTTTTATTAGATGCAATTCTGCATTCATGCCAAGGCACAATCTGCCTATGTTTCCTGTATTGCCAGGAATTTCTGGTTCGTACAGCACAATTTTGAAATTGGTTTTTGCAGCCATTACTTCAGCATTATCGATTCCCAGCGTTTCAGCCAGGCGGAGATGTTTCGATTGATCGAACGATCAGAAAATGTTTTTGAATAATCTTTTGTAGATTTCGGTAATAATTCATATTTTGGTCCCAATTCAATTTGTTTATTTACAGGATACATCCACATGCGTTTGGGAATGTAAGTTTGAAAATCTTCTGAAAGAATGAATTCAATGAATTTCTGAGACATTTCCAAATTATGAGTAGAACGATGAATTCCTGCAGTAAGATAATAATTGTAGCTGCCTTCTGAAGGAATCGTTGTTTTATATTTCTGCGAATTCTCCATGATCTGATGATAAACCGGTGTTGTATTGTAGCCAATTACCAAAGGCGCTTGTGCAGCTAAAAACATGTTATATGCATCGTCATTATTATCGGCAACTGTGTAGATATTTTCTTTTACACTTCGCCAGAAATGCCCATAGCCATTACTACCGAAAGCTGCTACCGACCAGATAAGCATTGCTCTTCCCAAACTGGAAGTGCGAGGATTCATTAGAATTATCTTCTCTTTAAAAATACCATCCTGCATTTCTCCAAAGGTCGAGGGAACTTTTTCTATCTGATAGTTATTGTAAATGAATCCTATCTGACAAAAACTGACAGGTGTTGTTTGAAAAGTTGGATCGATCAAATTTTTTTTTTCTACAAAGCGTAAGTTCTTTGCTTCGTATGCAATTAAAAGACTATCCTTGTAAATATCAGGATAGACAACATTATCTAAGCCAAAAATAATATCGATGTTCTGCAAGCTATCAGGAATGTTCTTCAAAGAATCTAATATTGCAAAAACATCGGGAAAAATTTTTGTGTCAACTTCACAATTGAAAATGTTTTCAAATAATGGAAACATTTCACTGTAAAAATCCTCATTCAGAAAAATTTCTGTGGCATAAACGTGCAATGTATCTGAATGAAAATCGACAATCTCTTCCTTTTGCCAAAAGCAACCATAAAAGCATAATCCAATTATAATGAATATTACTGCGTTTCTCATACCATTCCTCCGAACAAAATCGAGGCCACAATAAAATCCATTATCAATATGCAGATAGCTGAATATACAACCGTTAAAGTGGCAACTTTTCCAACTCCCTCTGCCCCGCCAGAAGCTTTACTTCCTGTAAAACAGCCGATACTGGTAATGATCAAACCAAAAAATACAGATTTAACCAAACCTCCCCAGAGATCGGATGGCAGGAAGAAATCACGCATATTGGAAAAAAAACTAAATGCATTTACCTGGTATTTTCCCACAGAAAGCAGAAAAGCTGCAAAGATACCTACGAAATTTGAAAATATCGTCAGGATCGGAAACATTAAAATTCCTGCCAGAATTCGCGGCATGTAAATATAATCGATAGGATCGATAGCCATTGTTTTGAGTGCATCCAGTTGTTCACTCACTTTCATCGTTCCTATTTCGGCTGCAATGGAAGCTCCAACTTTTCCGGTTAGAACTAATCCCGTAAGAACTGGAGCTAATTCTATCATGGTAGACTTTCCCACCAGAACACCAATCAGATTTTCTGGAATATATCCGCTGGTTTGATAGGAAGCTTGAACGGAAGTTACTAAACCTGTAAAACCGGAGGTGATGGAAATCAGCAGGAGCGAATCAAAACCGATTCGTTTCATTTGAATGGTAATCTCAGGTAAACGTTTCTTGATCTTAGTCAGATGCAGAAAAACCGCTATCTGGAATCTTACGTATTCGCCAAAGATCGTTATAAGATTTTTAATCATATTGATTTAAATCTCGGAAGGCAGTAAATGGCGCATCAAATTTCATCTCAATTTTTCCGATTGCACCATGACGATTTTTTCCTATGATTACTTCTGCAATGCCAGGGAATTCAGTATCTTCGTTGTATACTTCATCACGATAGATGAACATCACAATATCAGCATCCTGCTCTATTGCTCCCGATTCACGGAGGTCAGAAAGTTTGGGACGTTTATCATCTCTGTTTTCCAATCCGCGATTTAGCTGTGAAAGTGCAATAATTGGAATGTTTATCTCTTTTGCCAGAACTTTTAGATTTCTTGATATCTCAGAAATTTCCTGCTGACGATTTTCTCTGTTTCTTTTGCTGCTCATCAGTTGGAGATAGTCAATTATAATAAGATCCAGGCCTTTTATTTCTGCTTGTAAACGTCGGGTTTTGGCACGAATATCCAAAATAGTATTGGAACCGCTGTCATCTATATAAATACTTTTCTCTGCCAAAACCTCTGCTGCTCCGGCGATTCGCAGAAGTTTCTTCTCGTTCATGCCATAGCCTTTCAGCATGTTTTCCATTTCCACTTCCGAAGCTGAACTCAGAATTCTCATCAATAATTCTTCCGCTTCCATCTCCATTGTGTAGATCCCAACTTTTTTATCGTATCGAACAGCTGTATTGGATGCGATATTCAGAGCCAACGAAGTTTTTCCCATGGCAGGCCTGGCAGCAAGTACGATCAGCTGACCAGGACGAAAACCACCAATTTTTCGATCCAATTCCAGAAAACCGGAAGGAACACCATGCACATTTTTCTTGGTCGTGGCTGTTTCTTCTATATTTTTAATGGTTCCGGGAATTACTTTGGCAATGCTTTGGAAGGCTTTTCTATTTGGTCTTTCGGCGATCTTAAAGATCATCTGCTCTGCATCATCGACTATGTCTTCTACAGGTGCGTCGGAGTTGTAACTTATCTCGATGATCTTATTGGAAGCAGATATCAATTGCCTTAAGAGAGCTTTTTCTAAAACTATATTAATATGGAATTCGGCGTTTGCACCACTTAAAACCACATCCGAAAGCTCATTGATAAAAGATTCTCCTCCAACCTTTTCCAATTCACTATTTGTTTTTAAATGATCGATAAGAGTAATAATATCGATCTCGGTATTCTGTTCGAATAATTCTGTTATATTTCGAAAAATGATCTCATGAGATTTTCGGTAAAAATGTTCCGGATCCAGATTTTCGATTGCTTTTGCTACTACGAAATTATCTATCATCATGGCAGAAAGTACCGCTGCTTCTGCATTTATATCGTTTGGTAGTTGCCTTTCTGTGCGACTTGCCATATTAACCATCCCCAATATTTTTTAGAATATTCACTTTTAAAAACAGAGTTTATTTTTGCAACAAAAAATAAAAAAAGTTGTTATTATATTGATTTACAAGATGTAAAAAAAAGTTTAAATAGCTCCGTGATTTATCTCGGGGTGATAATTTTTGAAAACAAAAACGGGCTTCAGCCCAAATGGAGGGTTAAAATTTAATTTTTTTTTATTTTTTCTTCCACGAGCTAAAGCACGTGGCAATTCAAAATCGTGGACTGGACTTCAGAACACAAAGATTAGATTCGTTCTCAACACCAATCTCGCTTTGCTCTTCCAAACTCGAGCTCGAAAAAGAGCTTTCCGACAGCTTCTGTAAGAATCTGCGAAAGAAGCTGTCGGAAAGGGATGCAGAACCATTGCGGAGGTCTAACGACCATCCGCAAGGTATCGAGGTTGGTTCAATCGTCTCGATTGAACTTATTGTTTTTACTGATCGTCCACGATCAGATATGTGGAATTTTCAAGACGAAAAAATTGTAAATGCTCAGACTCCACGAGACGTGAAGCCCAACAAGTAATCCGTGTTCATCAGCGGCAAAAGAGATCCTTCATACCTGTGTCGGCGAAGTTACACGAAGCCGTAAGAACAACGAATTTAACTCACCTCATACCGAAAGTATTCGAAGCACCATTCTCAAAAGAGGATATTTTTTTTTGCTGTAAGAAACCTTGAAAAGGTTTATTAAAAAGTATCATCCTCGTAAACCTTTTCAAGGTTAACAAAAAAAAACCCCGAAACTCGAGGGCTTTTAATTTGCTTTTTCTTTTTCCTCCCCCCTGTAAAGGGTGAATCAAAAAGGGGTTTGATTTTATAAACTTAAAAAATCAATCACTATTCTAATTCAACGATTTTGTGCTGAAAAGATCGATGATCGTGTTGAATGTGATACTTGGCCGCATCGCTTTAGCAGCTTTCAATTCGTCTGGTTTATAATAACCACCGATATCAACAGGTTTTCCCTGAACTTCCGAAAGTTCTTCCTTGATCTGCTCCTTATTTGCTTTCAGGTGTTTATATAGTTTCAGGAAGCTGTGCTGCATTTTTTTATCTTTATCCTGATGTGCCAAAGCTTCTGCCCAGTATAAAGTTAAATAGAAATGACTTCCGCGATTATCCAGTTCCTTCACCTTTCGTGAGGGAGATTTACGATTTTCCAGGAATTTCTCGGTTGCTTTATTCAGAGTTTCTGCCAAAATTTTTGCTTTCTCGTTTTTAGTTTTATCGCTCATATGTTCCAGAGAAGCCGCCAGAGCCAGAAATTCTCCTAAAGAATCCCAGCGCAGGTGATTTTCTTTGGTAAACTGCTGAACGTGCTTGGGAGCAGATCCACCGGCACCGGTTTCAAATAACCCGCCACCCTGCATCAAAGGTACTATGGAAAGCATTTTGGCACTTGTTCCCACTTCCAGAATTGGGAAAAGATCGGTAAGGTAATCTC